>CBIMJO010000689.1:0-5824 GCA_966244135.1 uncultured Actinocrispum sp.
CGAGGCGACTGAGCGCGAGCGCCGCAGTCATCGACTCAGCCCGAGCCGCACCAAGAGCGGACGGGATGAGCAGCGCGGCGGCATCGGCGCCGTGGCGGGTGAACCACTCCTGCGCGACCGGGCGGAACTGGCGCGACCGCGTCAGCCACTCCGCCATCAGCCCGGCGACCTCGACGGCGAGGTAGGGCATCAGCAGCCGCGCGCCCACAACCGGTTTCTTACGTGCCAGCCGCAGGAATGGCGCCAGTGCGTCCAGTTCGTACTTGGCGACCACCACCTGCGGCACCTCGAGGTAGAACGAGGCCGCCTCGGCCTGCCAACGGGCCAGCAGCGGACGGACGAGGTCGCCCGGCGCTCTGATGTAGAACTCCGGCGGAGCGACACCTTTCTCGGCGAGCGGGAGGTGCACGAGTGTGCGGTCGGCCGTGAACGCTCGCCAGTCGTGCGCCCAGCGTTCTTGTTCGCCGTCCTGCCAGACGATCCGGGGTTCGGGCGTGAGGGGCGCAACTGTGACCGGTGCGGGCGGTTTGCGGAGCCAGGGTGGTGAGGCGAGCAGCGCCGGGATGGCCTCGGGTGCCGCGTTCGGCTTGCGGGTGAAGAGTTTGGCCTCAGGGACATCCGGGTGCCTGCGCACGTGGCTGAACAACAAGGCGTCAATGATGTCGCCGTCCCGGTGGGTCCCGAGCAGCCGCGCGGCGCGCCTCGGGAACTGGTCGGCCGCAGTGCGCACCGCACCTGGCACATCCGGAAGTTCCAGCCGGTGCAGCAATACGTCGAACGCCGGGTCCGTCGGGATCCGCGTCAGCACTTTGAGCGCGTCGCGCCGGGCCTCGACATCCCAACGGGACTGGTCGAGCCAGCGCGTCAGCAGTGGCACCACGTCGTTGCCGACCGCGTCATAGGCGGTGACGAACTGCTGCAGGGCGGTCGCCCGCCACCGGGACAGCTGCTCGACCGTCGCCATGCTGTAGAAGAGCAGGTCAGGCGATCCCCAGTAGTTCGGGGGCAGATCCTCGAGATCCGCGTCCGCCCACTCGGGCCGGGCGGGGACGAGATACGAGGTGACGATCCGCTGGCGCAGCAGCCCGCCGCGAAACGGGACCAGCGCGGCGATCGTGGCGTCGTACACCTCCGGCGGGGCGACGGCCAGCATCGATCGCAGGTGCCGGGCCGCGTCCGTCCACACGGGATAATGGCTGTCTGTGGCCTCGTTGTGGCGCAACAGGGGCGTGGTCTGGCTGGCGCTGAACCGGTCGACGATGAAGTACCCGCAGCTCGCCACGAACGCGGCGGCCGCGTGGGCGAGCCCGCGGCTGGTCACGAAGTCGTCGATCGGCGCCAGCGAAGAGCTGTAGGTGATGGCTCCGCGCTCTGGGTGCGGTGCGAGCGCCAGCAGAACGCCATCGGCCTCGATGCCGCCCTGCGGCAACTCGCTCAGCGCGGGATCGGTCTGCGCGTGGCGGAGCGTGCTCTCACGGAGATCCTGCACGTCCACTCCGCGCGCGGCGAGCTTCGCGATGAGCTCCGCCATGGTTTCGCGTTCGGTGCCGGGCGACTCGACCGCGGCCATCCCACCACGACGGGGATGCACGGCGTGACGCCACGCGTCGGGAATGTCGATCTCGTCCTCGCCTGACATGAGCGCCATCATGCCCGAGATCGTCAAGGCGTCGTGCTCACTAATGTCTGCCCATGACTGACGTCTTGTTCGACCGCGGCAACGAGCACTGGACTCATGGCGAGGCCGCGGAAGCGGTGGCTTGCTGGCGACAGGCCGCCGACGCGGACTGGTCAGGCAGACCCAGCGCGATGTGCTGCCTGGGCGCCATCCTCGAGCAGCAAGGCGACACCCATGACACCGAAGCCTGGTATCGGCGAGCCCTCGACCTTGGCTCCGCGCAAGGCGGTACCTGCCTCGGACGGTTGTTCCACAGTCAGGGAGACCTCACCGCGGCCGAGCACTGGTTCAAGATCGCGGCCGAGGACGGCGACTTCGACGCCTTCTACCAGCTCGCACTGCTGAGCCAGCCCACCGCCGATCCCGAAACCCTGTACGCCTGGGCACAGGCCGTGTTCTACACCGAAGAACCTCAGGCGGAGTCGTAGGCCGTCCTGGCCGACTCCACCTCGTCGATGTGCGCCTCGGCCCAGCCTTTGATCTCACGCATGACCGGCAGCAGTGTCGCGCCGAGCGGGGTCAGGGCGTAGTCGACACGGACCGGCACCGACGGGGTGACTGTGCGGGAGACGAGACCGTCGCGTTCGAGGGAGCGCAGGGTCTGGGTGAGCATCTTCTGGCGCTGGGCGCCGTCCGCGGTGGCGGCGCGTTCGTCACGGTCCGCGGCGGCGTGGAACCCCCGCCGCTGCGGGGAATCAGGGTGCGGACGGTGTGGGTGCGCGCAGACGGCGCCCAGCTGGCGGGGTTGCTGCCCAAGGTGACACCACGAGTCGCGGACACCATGCCCCTGACCGAGGTGGCGAAGGCCCACCGGCGATTCGCGAAGGGCGGGTTACGCGGCCGGTTGGTCCTTGTGCCATGAGCAGCCGGATCAAGCCTCTTTTGGCTCCACGGCGAACGAAGCGATCGCCAGGGCCGTGTTCACCGCTGAGATCGTGGTGGTCAGCTTCGCGGCCTTTGGCGAGATCTCGCCCTGCCGCCCGGCGTAGAAAGCCGCGAGGGTGTCCACGGCGTGGATCAGCATGGCCTGCTTGAGGACCACGTTGCGGCGCGGGCCGGTGACCAGGAGCAGGTCGGCGCCGAGGACCAGTGTGCGGATCCCGAACATCCGGGCCGGGTACACGAAGGTCTTGTCCTCGGCCATCGGGCTGCCCAGCTGCCTGGCCATCTTCTGCGGCAGGAACAGTCCCACGGCGCCGTTGAAGATCCGTACCAGGGACAAGGCGGTCGCCGTGGTCCGTCTGATGTTCATCGTGGTCCTTCGTGTGTCGTCGTTCAGCGAATTTCGGAGAAAATACCAGCCCCGGCATTGCGGCGATCACAACAGTCGAGCAACAAGTCTCCTCATCGCGCAAATCAACGTAAAAAGAATTCTGAATGAAGTTCCTCGACTTAGTAGGACTTATCTCGAATTTGCCATGCTGACCCAAGGCTGCAGTTCGGAGAAGTGCCCGTGCTCGTATTTGCGCGGCATGTCATATGGGTGGCCCGCTAGAGTAAAGGTTGTCCCGTAATGATCAAGAGTGTTGGCGGGGTAGGTAGGGTGACAGCGGTGTCGCCTGCGGGCGACCACGCCGACCTGCCCGACATCGTCCCCGTCGTGTACGCGGACGGCCGGGCGGGCGAGCCGATGCCGTGGCGGTTCGTGGAGCACACCGAAGCACAAGGGAAGCTGCTGCCGCCTGTATCTGCCGCACACGCTGACGATCGTCAGCCCGACTGAACAGCCCGACGAGTACGACAACCAGGCGCGTGCGGCGGTGAAGGGGTTCGCGGACATCGGCGCGGATGAGTTGATTCTCAACCCCGCTACGGACGAGTTCGACGATGTGCGGCGGCTCGCTGAAATCGTTCTCTGACGCAGCGATGTGCAGGCGACCGTCGGCGCCACCGTCGCAGGCGGCGCCGACGGTCGCTGTCGAGCCCGCGGATGGGGCAGACGTGGGGACCCTGACCGGTTGGTTCAGTTGTCGGTTCGGCGAGATCAGGCCGGAGCCTGCGCATCGCCGATGATCTCCGCGAGCGGTAGTGCGGAGAGCGTGTCCAGTGCGCGCAGGAATGCTGCCCGGTCGGCCGAAGGCAGTCGGGCGAGGACACGTTCTTCGTCGCGTTGGATGTCGGCCTGGACCGCTGCGTGCCTGCGGCGGCCCTTGTCGGTGATGGTGACGAATCGTGCTCGCCGGTCGGCAGGGTCTCGGGTGCGTACCAGGAGATCGTCGTCCTCGAGCTCGTCGAGCACGGGAATGATGCGGCTCTTGTCCGCGCCAATGAACTCCGCGAGTGCGGCCTGGGTGCGAACCGGCTGGCCTTCCAGGACATCGAGCACGACGTAACCCCACATGCTCAGGCCATGTTTGCGCAGCACCGGTTGCTCAGCGGCGATCAACGCCCGCTGTAGGGGCGCGATCATCGCAGCCAGGTCTCTTCGCCGTCCGGTCACGACCTCGATGATAGCCAGCTTGCGCCAATCATAAGCTAGTGCATATCATATTCATATTCATATGCATATCAATGACCTGCTGGCCCACGACGCGACTGTCGTGAAGTCCAGCATCGACATCATCTCGCGCGTTCGGGCCGACGACTTGGGGCGCGCAACTCCCTGTGCCGAGTGGACGCTCGGTGACCTGCTCGCTCACATGACCGTTCAGCACCGCGGGTTCGCGGCCGCTGCGCGCGGCAACGGAGACGATCACGCCGTGTGGGAAGTGCGGCCCGTCGGCCCGGATCCGGTGCGTGAGTACACCGAGGCCGCAGAGGACCTTCTGACGGCGTTCGCCGAGCCGGGCGTCGCGGAGCGGGAGTTCGTGCTGCCGGAGTTCGGCTCGGGAGCGCGGTTTCCCGCAGCTCAAGCGCTCAGCTTCCACCTGGTCGACTACGTGGTGCACAACTGGGACGTCGCGCGCTCGCTGGGCATCGACTACGACGTGCCTGCCGAGGTCTCGGCCGCAGCGTTGCCCATCGCTCTCTCAGTGCCCGACGGTGAGGGAAGGCTGCAGCCTGGCTCTCCCTTCAAGCCTGCGGTAGCCGAAGGGGAGCACGCGGACCCGTTGCGTCGCATTCTCGCCGCGCTGGGGCGCTCGCCCGGCTGGGAACGATGATCGACCTGAGCTCGTTTGCTGCCGGCATGTAGTTCACGCGTGCGTGCGCGAGCTACATGCCGATGGCCGACTTGCAGCAAATCGGTGGTCTCCCGTTCGCGGAGGCGCGTGGCTGACGGGCATGTTGTTCACAGCGACTGTTCCTGGGGTGCACGGGCTGGTCGGCTCGGCGCGACTTCTCACCCGATACTGCAGGTCGGCGCCGACTCATCGTCGTCCTGAAAAGGCTCGGCATCACCGGCGGGATCGTGCTCGGGCTGAGCCTCGGCTTCGCAGGCCTGCTCTCCCCTCCCACGGACACCGCCCGCGCGGCGAATCCACGCTCCGTTCTCCGGGGCGATCGTGACCGGGCGATCTCGATCGCGCTCCTGATCACCCTCGGGGCCTGCTCGTCGTCGGGATCGGGCTCGGGAGTGGACTGTCCGGCCTGGGGGCGGGATGCGGGCTCCTGTTCGCGATCGTGAGCGGGCTCGTGGTGGCGTTGCGGTCGGCGTGCGGCGGCCTTGTCATCGTCCGGATCTGGTTCGCCCTCCGCCGCCGCTTGCCCTGGCGGGTCATGAAGTTCCTGGACGACGCCTACCGGCGTGGTGTGTTGCGTCAAGTCGGGGCCGTGTACCAGTTCCGCCACGCTCGGCTCCAGGATCGCCTGGCAAGGGACGACATCCCGGCATGAATGTGCCGCCGGTCGGCACCGGCGGCACATCGCGGCCAGCTGTCAGCTGAGGTGGTGGACCTCCTGCAGGCCGTACACCGGCGTGGGGACGCCTTCGTAACGCGCTTTCAGTTGCAGTGCCAGGAAAAGTGAGTAGTAGCGGGACTGGTGCAGGTTGCCGCCGTGGAACCACAGGCCTGGCTGCTGGGTCGGCTTCCACATGTTGCGCTGTTCGCCCTCCCACGGGCCGGGGTCCTTGGTCGTGTCGGAGCCGAGGCCCCAGCACTTGCCCACCCGGTCGGCCATCTCCTGGCCCGCGAGGTCGGCCACCCAGCCGTTCATCGAGCCGTATCCCGTTGCGTACACGACGAGATCCGCGTCCAGTTCCGTGCC
>CBIMJO010000690.1:0-5824 GCA_966244135.1 uncultured Actinocrispum sp.
TCCCGAGCGGATGGACGCGGTGCTGCGGCCGAAGGTCGACGCCGCCTGGAACCTGCACGAGCTGACTCAGGTCATGGACCTGTCGGCGTTCGTGCTGTTCTCCTCGGTCGCGGGGACGTTCGGCGGCGCTGGGCAGGCGAACTACGCCGCGGGCAACACGTTCCTCGACGCGCTGGCCGAATACCGCAGGGCGCAGGGACTTCCGGCGACTTCATTGGCGTGGGGGCCATGGTCGCAGGCCGGCGGCATGACGAGCACGTTGACCGACGCGGACATCGAGCGGATGAACCGGTCCGGCCTGCCGCCGCTGAGCGTCGCGCAGGGGCTCGCTTTGTTCGACGCCGCATTGGCTTCGGACCAGGCCAC
Source organism: uncultured Actinocrispum sp. (assembly GCA_966244135.1). GTDB lineage: Bacteria > Actinomycetota > Actinomycetes > Mycobacteriales > Pseudonocardiaceae > Kibdelosporangium. Next base: position 367 of record CBIMJO010000690.1, read on the forward strand.
CGTTGTGCCGGTTCGGCTGGATCTGCCGGTGATCCGGGCGCAGGGCGATGTGCCGCACGTGCTGCGGGGTCTGGTCCGGGCGCCGAAGCGGCGCTCCGCTTCGGCGACTCCGCTTGCCGAGCGGTTGGCCGGGCTGGGGGAGGTTGAGCGCCGTGAGGTGCTTGTGGACTTGGTGCGCAGCCAGGTCGCGCTGGTTTTGGGGCACGCCAGCGGGTCCTCCGTGGACTCGACGAAGGCTTTCCAGGACCTTGGGTTCGACTCGCTGACCGCCGTCGAACTCCGCAACCGCCTGGGCACGGTCACTGGGATGCGGTTGCCCGCAACGGTTGTCTTCGACTACCCGACCGTGGCTGCTCTGGCTGGGTTCCTGTTCGACTCGCTGTTCGGGGCGGATGTCGATGTGCCGGTGGTGTCCGGTGTGGTGTCCGATGACCCGATTGTCATCGTCGGGATGGGGTGCCGTTACCCGGGTGGGGTTTCCTCGCCTGAGGACCTGTGGCGGTTGGTGGCCGATGGTGTCGACGCGGTGTCCGGGTTCCCGGTCGACCGTGGCTGGGATCTCGATGGCCTGTACGACCCGGATCCTTCGCACGTCGGTACTTCTTACACGCGCTCGGGCGGATTCTTGCACACCGCCGCGGAGTTCGACGCTGATCTGTTCGGGTTGAGCCCACGCGAGGCTCTGGCCACCGATGCTCAGCAGCGACTGTTGCTGGAGGTGTCGTGGGAGGCCGTTGAGCGGTCTGGGATCGACCCGCTTTCGTTGCGGGGCAGCCAGACCGGTGTGTTCGCGGGCGTGATGTACAACGACTACGGGACTTTGCTGGGCGGCGGGGAGTTCGAGGGCTACCAGGGCAACGGCAGCGCGGGCAGCGTCGCTTCCGGCCGGATCTCGTACACCTTTGGGCTTGAGGGTCCTGCGGTCACTGTGGACACAGCTTGCTCGTCTTCGCTGGTGGCTATGCATTTGGCGGCTCAGGCTTTGCGGTCTGGGGAGTGCTCGTTGGCTCTGGCCGGTGGTGTCACGGTGATGTCGACTCCGCTGGCGTTTGTGGAGTTCTCGCGGCAGCGTGGGTTGTCGCCGGATGGTCGGTGCAAGTCGTTCTCGGACTCGGCTGATGGTGTTGGCTGGGCTGAGGGTGTCGGGATGCTGGTGCTGGAGCGGCAGTCGGATGCGGTGCGGAATGGGCATCGGATTCTCGCGGTGCTGCGTGGTTCGGCGGTGAACCAGGATGGTGCGTCGAATGGTTTGACTGCACCGAACGGTCCTTCGCAGCAGCGGGTGATCCGGCAGGCGCTTGCCTCTGCGGGTCTGTCTACTTCGGATGTCGACGCTGTCGAGGCGCACGGCACTGGGACGACTCTGGGTGACCCGATTGAAGCTCAGGCTCTGCTGGCCACCTACGGGCGGGACCGCTCGACTCCGCTGTTCCTGGGCTCGATCAAGTCCAACATCGGGCACACCCAGGCGGCTGCCGGGGTGGCCGGGGTGATCAAGATGATCATGGCTATGCGGCATGGCGTGCTGCCGCGGACTCTGCACCTCACCGAGCCTTCGTCGCATGTGGACTGGACTGAGGGCGATGTCGAGCTGCTGGCCGAGGACACCGCCTGGCCTGAGGTCGGCCGGGCGCGGCGGGCTGGCGTGTCGTCGTTCGGGATCAGTGGGACCAACGCGCATGTGATTCTGGAGGGGGTGGCTGCGGAGATCTCGGCGCCGATGGCTGCGGGGGTGGTGCCGCTGGTGCTGTCGGGCAAGAGTGAGGCGGCACTGCGGGCTCAGGCCGAGCGCCTGGCAGCGCATTTGGAGAGGGAGAGTGAGCGGGCTGGTGGCTTGGGTGTGGTCGGCTCTGGTGTGGCGAAGGGGCTGCCTCGTGGGGCTGGCGCATCGAGCGAGGTCGGCTCCGGTTCGGTGGATGGCTGGGCGAGCGGGGCTGGGCAGTTGGTGGGGGAGATCGAGGGGGCTGGTGCTGCGGGTGCGGTTGGGCTGGGTGTTGGTGGGTTGGGGGATGTGGCTTTGTCGTTGGGGGTTGGGCGGGCTGGGTTTGGGTATCGGGCTGCTGTTGTGGGTGGGGAGTGGAGTGGGGTTGTGGGGGCGCTGCGGGCGTTTGCCGAGGGGCAGTCGTCGGCGGTGGTCAGTGGGGTTGTGAGCGGTGGGAAGACCGGGTTCATGTTTGCGGGGCAGGGGTCTCAGCGGGTGGGGTTGGGGCGGTATCTCTATGAGCGGTACCCGGTGTTCGCGGAGGCATTCGATGCTGCTTTGGCGGTGTTGGAGCCGGGGTTGCGGGAGGTTATGTGGGGTGATGATGCCGAGGTGTTGAGTCAGACTGGATTTACTCAGCCTGCGTTGTTCGCGTTTGAGGTGGCGTTGTATCGGCTTGTTGAGTCGTGGGGTGTCAAGGCCGACTATCTGGTGGGGCATTCGATTGGTGAGATTGCGGCTGCTCATGTGGCTGGGGTGTTGTCGTTGGCGGATGCGGCGCGGTTGGTGTCGGCGCGGGCGCGGTTGATGCAGGCGTTGCCGACAGGGGGCGCCATGGTGTCGTTGCGGGCTACTGAAGAAGAGGTGGTGCCGCTGCTGACTGAGTGGGTGGGGATTGCGGCGGTAAATGGGCCGAACTCGGTGGTGATCGCGGGTGATGAGGCTGAGGTGCTGGCGATCGCGGAGCGGTTTGAGAAGTCGAAGCGGTTGAAGGTGTCGCATGCGTTCCATTCGCCGTTGATGGAGCCGATGCTGGATGAGTTCCGGGCGGTGGTCGCGGAGTTGGAGTTCAGTGAGCCGCGGATTCCGATGCTGTCGCCGGTGTCCGAGCCTGAATATTGGGTGAGGCATGTGCGCGAGGCGGTGCGGTTTGCCGATCACGTGGAGGCTCTCAACGAGGTGGGTGTGACACGGTTTGTTGAGGTTGGGCCGGATGGTGTGCTGACGGCGATGGCGCGGGAGTCGTTGCCGGATGAGGCGACGACGATTGCGTTGCAGCGCAAGGACCGGCCTATTGCAGAGGCGGTCGGGCAGCTGTACGTGTCCGGGGCCGAGATTGACTGGGCGAAGTTGTTGCCTGGGGCGCAACGGGTTGATGTGCCGACGTATGCGTTCCAGCATGAGCGGTACTGGCCGAGTGCACGTCGGCGGGTGGCCGGTGCCGGGATCGATCACCCGTTGCTGGACGCGGCGATCGAGCTGGCCGACACCGGGATGCTGTTCACCGGTGGGCTTTCGCTGCAGACCCACCCCTGGCTGGCGGATCACGTGATCCACGGATCGGTTCTCGTGCCGGGAACGGCTTTCCTGGAGTTGGTGGTCCGGGCCGGGGACGAGGTCGGCTGCGCGGCCATCGAGGACATCACGATGGCCCAGCCGCTGATCCTCGCCGAACACGACAACGTGCAGATCCAGGTGTGGGTGGGCGGCGAGGACGCGGGACGGCGGCCGGTGACGGTGTCCTCGCGGACCGCGAACGGCCAGCCCTGGACCCGGCACGCGACCGGTGTCCTGACGACGGCCGACCAGCCGGCGATGTTCGAGGCGGGGGAGTGGCCACCGGCCGGCGCCCAGCCCATCGACGTCACGGAGTTCTACCAGGGCCGCGCCGACAAGGGCTTCGACTACGGGCCCGCGTTCCAGGGCATGGCCAAGGCGTGGCAGGTCGGCGAGGACGTGGTCGCCGAGATCCGGGTGTCCGAAGAGGACAATTACAGCGTGCACCCGGCCCTGCTGGACGCTGCTTTGCACGCGGGCATCTTGCTGGGCCTCGACGGTGTCCCGTTCACCTGGGACCGCGTGGCCTTCCACGCCACCGGCGCCACGGAGGTCCGTGTCAAGGTCGCCAAGACGGGAACCTCGTCGTTCTCGCTCGCGATCGCGGACACCACGGGCAACCCGGTCGCGTCGGTCGGATCGCTGGGGCTGCGCGAGCCGATCACGAAGCAGGCGAAGACCGACTCGTTGTTCCGGGTCGAGTGGACGCCGATCACCGTGGCGGAGGCCGAGTCCGATGACGTCATCGTCTCGATCGCGGCCAATGGCAACGTGATCGACTCGGCGCACGCGCTGACGCACGACGTCCTGGACCGCATCCAGACCTGGCTCACCGAGGACAAGCCGGAACGGCTGGTGTTCGTGACCCAAGGCGCGGTCGACGGCACCGACGTGGCCGCGGCGGCGGTGTGGGGTCTGGTGCGGTCGGCGCAGGCCGAACACCCCGGGCGGTTCGTCCTGGTGGACACGGACGGTTCGGTCGCACCGAAGGATGCGGCGGCCTCCGGTGAACCTCAGCTGATGATTCGTGACGGCGAGGTCTGCGCGGCCCGGCTCGCGAGAATCACTCCACAAGGGACACACACCTGGGGCGGCACGATCCTGATCACCGGTGGCACCGGCGGTCTGGGAGCGTTGGTGGCGCGGCACTTGGTGGCCCAGGGCGTTCAGGATCTCGTGCTCACCAGCCGTCGTGGGTTGGCGGCACCGGGGGCGCCTGAGCTGGTTGAGGAGCTGAGCCAACTAGGAGCCACCGTCAGGGTGTTCGAGTGTGACGTCGCCGATCGGGACGCGGTGGCGGCGCTGCTGGACGAGGTCGAGGTCGACGCGGTCGTGCACTCCGCGGGCGTGCTGGACGACAGCGTTGTGGAGGCCTTGACTCCCGAGCGGTTGGATGCCGTGCTGCGGCCGAAGGTCGACGCGGCATGGAACCTGCACGAACTGACCCACGATCTCTCGGCGTTCGTCGTGTTCTCGTCGTTGGCGGGCACGCTCGGCAACCCTGGGCAGGCGAACTACGCTGCTGCCAATGCCTTCCTGGACGCACTGGCCGAACACCGCCGGGCACAAGGCCTGCCGGGAACCTCGCTGGCGTGGGGACCGTGGGCGACCGGAATGGCCGGTGAACTCGCCGAACCGGATGTCCAGCGGTTGACACGAGCCGGAACGCCGCCGTTGCAGGCAGACGAAGGTCTAGCGCTGCTGGATGCCGCTCTGGGCGTGAATGCTGCGGCGGTTGTGCCGGTGCGGCTGGACCTTGCGGCGGTTCGAGCGCAGGGTGAGATCCCGTTCCTAATGCGTGGTCTGGTCCGGCCGTCACGGAAGGCAAGCAAGTCCACTTCGGACTCTGGCCTGGTTCGTGAACTGGCGCGTCTCGGGACTGCGGAGCGCACAGATGCTCTCGTCGAACTGGTCCGGCGCGAGGTCGCGATGGTGCTGGGGCACTCCAGTGGCGACGCGATCGATGTCCTGCGGGCCTTCCAGGACCTGGGTTTCGACTCGCTGACCGCCGTCGAACTCCGGAACCGGCTCACGGCGGCGACGGGTATGCGCCTGCCCGCTGCGGTCGTCTTCGACTACCCGACGGTGACCGCGCTCGCCGACTACCTGCTGGGCGAGCTGTTCGGCGCGGACGCGGTCATGGTGACAGTGTCGGACAGGGCTGTGGCCGACAACGACCCGATCGTCATCGTGGGCTTG
>CBIMJO010000691.1:0-5819 GCA_966244135.1 uncultured Actinocrispum sp.
CAAGCTCCGCCTCGTTCGACCTGGCGGCGGCCGTAGGAAGACTGTCGCCCTGGTCGTCTTGGCTCTCATTCTCGTGTGGGTCATCAGGGATCCGAGTGGCGCGGCTGCGTTCTTCACCACGGTGGTCAACGGGCTTGTGACGTTCTTCCGTTCGCTGGGCTGAGTCCCGCTCCCTCTAGCCAGCGTTCCGGTCGGGTGCCCGGCCTAATCATTCCGGGCATCTCCCAGGCCGCTGGATCTTAAAACCCTTGTCTGACAACGGTTTTGGGTGACGGCTGTGCACATGTTGTTTGAGAACTAAAAAGGGGCGACGGAGCCTGCACCCCAGGCAGCACGTCAAGTCCAGGTCCTTTCCGGACCCCGACCTTGAGATCGCGACGACCCGCGTACTACGCGGCGAGCGTCTTGAGGTTCGCGACGACCCGCCATCGCGCGGTGAGCGGACGTGTGGCATTGGACGCCGATGCCAGGAGATCAACGGTCGAGGTCGCCCCCTTCCCCTTTCCTTCCACCGCTTCCCTCTCCACAGGAGGACAAGGACTGATGAACGACACGTGTGTGTTCTGTCAGATCGTTGCCGGAACCGCGCCCGCTGATGTCGTGCGCGAGTGGCCCGACGCGATCGCCATCGTTCCCCTCAACCCAGTCATCGAAGACGGCCACGTACTGGTCATCCCGCGCGCCCACGTCACGGACGCGTTCACGGACTCGACCGTCACCGGAGCGACCTTCGCCCGTGCGGCCGAGTTCGGTTCGGATGAGTTCCCGGCCGCGAACCTGATCACCTCGGTCGGTGGTGCCGCTACGCAGACCGTTTTCCACCTTCACGTGCACGTGGTGTTCCGGTCGTCTGGTGACGGCCTGCCGTTGCCATGGACGCCACAACAGACCCAGGACTGACCAACAACACCCGGCGAGAACGTGCCCGGCCCGGTGGCCCGAACCGCCAAGAACGTGCCCACCGGGCCGGGCACTGTCCCCCACCTCTAACTACGTCACTTTGGAGCCAATCCCCATGTACCACACCAATTTCTACCCGGACGGTCTGACCGAACAGGACATTGACGTCCTGATCGCGGAGGCGTTCGAGTCCGCGGACCAGGCCGCCGCCGCGCCGACGTCGACCCTGTTGAACGACACGGCCGCGTGGCGCAGGACACGACGGATCGAGCGCCGCACCATCAGCGGCATCGTGCGGGCACTGCCCGTCTCCCGCGTCGTCGCCGAACGACCGGACGGACGTGAGGTCGCATGACGACCATAACGGGCTTGACACCCATTCCTATGACCGGCGGCCGGTGTTGGCAGTTCGAGCACAACACGGTCACCTACCAAGTGGTCAACCTGAACGGCTCCGAACAGGTCCGGCTCTACTTCGACTTCGCGGGCAGCTGGGTGTACCGGCTCACCCGCCTGACGTACGGCCGGTCAGCGAAGTCCGTCGCCGACGAGATCCGCAAGTACGTGGCCGACTCGTGAGCGGCGTGGCAGCCATCCAAGTAGCGCGCCCCGGCCCGGCGGCCCGAACCGCCAAGAACGTGCCCACCGGGCCGGGTCTCCCAACCCTCAACAACCGTCAGGAGAACAACGATGCTAGCGACAGCGACAACCCGGGCCGCCTTGCGGCGCATGACCGTGCCGGCCGCGATTGCGTACGTGATCGTGACTGTGCTTACCCTGCTGATGCGTGCGGCTACATGGGCATTCGCGCTGGTCGCAGAGGTCGCCGAACGGATCGCAGATGCGGGGGAGCACGCCCGCGCCGCCGCCCGGAGTGAGGCATCCCGGCCGCCGGTCTGGACGGGCGCCACCGCAGGAGGTCAGCGATGACGACTCCGGTGTCCAAGGTGGACAAGCTGCGCACGGACGCGGCGGTGTCCGCTCAAGTTCGGGCGCTGACCAGTCATCCGGACGTGATCGCGTTGCGGGTGGAGAAGATCCGCAGCCAGGTGGACGCACTGATTTGGGCCGGGATGCTGCTGGGCCTGGCCTTCACGATGGTCAACGTTCAGGAGTTCGCCGCCGCGCACGCGGTGGTCTGGTCGCTGGCGTGGATCGCGGCCTGGCTGCTGGACCCCATGGTGTCCCTGGTCTTGATCGCGGTCCTCCGGGCCGAGCAAGTGACCGCCCGGTATCAGGTGGAAACCGGGAAGTGGGTGCGGCGCACGAAGGTGTTCGCGTTCGCCGCGACCTACGTCATGAACACGTGGAAGGCGTGGGGTGCTCTGGACGCGGCCGGGATCGTGCTGCACTCGGTTCCGCCGGTGCTGGTGTACATGGCCGCTGAGGTCGGGCCGATCCTTCGCGATCGGCTCACCGAGGCTGTATTGAAGGCCGCCGCCATGGCCACCGTGAACCAGCCCGTGAACCACGCGCACACGCCCGCCATGGAACCGGCCGTGAACCCGGCACTTGCGATTCACGAACCGGTTCCCGTGGAGGTTCACGAACAGCCCCGGCCGGTGCGCAAGCCACCCGCCAAGCGGACCGGCCGTAAGTCCGCCGTGAAGCCTCGCCGCGTGTTGTACCCGGAGTACCTGGAGATGGCGCGGGCCGCGCTCGTGCCGGGCGTGATGCCAACCCCGAAGTGGGCTCAGGAAGTCACCGGCTGTTCAGCCGGAACGAGCGTGCGCCTCGCTCGTGACCTGCGCTCCGAAATCCCCACCACCCGTACACCTGTGCCGGACGGCGTTCCGGCTGAGACCGAAAGGGCGGCGTGATGAGCACTACCCCGCACACCACGGCGGACACGCCGGACCAGCCCGGTGACGCGTTCGTGAACCCTGGCCCGGAGCGGGACAACGTGGTCCAGCTCCGGCCTGGCACGGCGGTGGAAACGAAAGTGTTCGAGGCGGAGATTGTGCCGGCCGAACCAGCGGTGCCGAAGTCTGGCCGTCTGGTCAAGGCTGCCCTCACGTCGGTCACGATCCGACCGTCCGCGCGGACGGTCGCGGTCACGAAGGGCACGTTCAAGGTCGCGAGCCGGGCTCTAGTGCCGATCCTGCAAGGCCACAAGAGTTGGGTGCTGCGCGCGGCCCAGGCAATGACGTTCGGCCACGTGCGCGAGCAGATTCGCCGGGCCAAAGCGGGCGGGGACACGGTGGCTCTGGCGGAGTGGACCGACCGGCTGAATCAGCTCAAGCGCGACCGGATCCAGCGGGTGAAAGACCTGCCAGGGGCTTTGTGGGCCGGAGTGATGGCACTGCTGATCGCACTGATCGTGCTTGCCGGAATCCTTGTCGTGCTTGGGTTGTGGTTCGAGATCCGCGCGGGTGGCTTGGACTGGTTGTCCTGGTGGGCGTTGCTGGGCGACATCGCTGGTGTGGTCGGTGTGGTGGTCTCGCTGCTGATTCATGTGGTGCTCTACGGCGGGATTCCGGCGGTTCTGGTGGCCGCGTGGCGCGAGGGCAACCGGCGCACGGACGCGGGTTGGTTGCACGCTGACAAGGCCGCCGATCGCGAAGGTGGTGTGCTGGTCACTGCGGATGGGATCGTGCATGCGTTGCAGCACTTGAACATTCCGAAGATGAACCAGGCGTTCAAGAACGATTGGAAGCCCCGGTTCGAGCTGACCCCGACCCGGGAGGGCACGGGTGGGTTCAAGGGCTACCGCGCCATCTTCGACCTGCCGCCCGGGGTCACGCCGGACATGGTGGCCGACAAGGGCGACGTGCTGGCCACCAACCTGCATCGCATCGCGATGGAGGTGTGGCCCAGCGACTACGGCAAGCAGAAGGGCGGCCGGGCAGGGTACGTCAACCTGTACGTGGCCGATGCCGGGATCATGGACAAGCCGACCCCGGAATACCCGCTAATGCACGCCGGGACCGGTGACGTGTTCGCCGGGGTCCCGATCGGCATCACGCAGCGCGGCGACGTCGTGCTCTGGCCGATCAACGGTTCGAACTTCGTGTTCGGCGGACGCCCGGGGCAGGGTAAGTCCAACGCGATGCGGGTGGTGTTCGCCGGAGCTGCGCTGGACCCGTTGGCTGAGTTGCGCATGCACGTGTTCGCCGGGAACGGCGACTTCGACAACTACGAGCGCCGGTTGTCGCGATACCAGAAGGGTGCCAGCCCCGAACACGCCGAACAGGCCACGGAGCATCTCCGCGAACTGTTCGCCGAGGTCGAGCGGCGTGAGGAGCGGCTGGCCGAGCTGGGCGCCAAGAAGCTCACCCGCGCCATCTCCGAGCAGCATAAGGACATGCGGCCATTGCTGGTCGGGTTCTCCGAGTGCCATGAGCTGTTCGGCGACGAAACGTGCGGCGCCGAAGCGGCTGACCTGGCGGTCCGGGTGGTCAAGCGGGGGCGCAAAACCGGTGTCAGCCTTGGGTTTGACACTCAGTCGTCCCGGGCGGACGCCATCCCGTCACAGCTGGTGGAGAACATGGGCACCAACGGCTGCTTCTCGGTCAAGACCTGGCGCAGCAACGACGGATTCCTCGGGGATGGAAGCTTCGCCGCTGGCATCCGGGCCACCGAACTGCGGTTCAATGTGGACAGAGGAACCATGCTCGCCACCGGTGTCAGCGAAGAGTTGTTCGAAATCGTGCGCACGTTCTTCATTGAGGTCAACGACGACACCGGATGGGACGCGGCGGCCGATATCATCGAACGCTCCATGACCCAGCTCGCCCCGGGCACTCCTGTAGCCGGTGACCGCCCGGTCCCAGAGGTCGAGACCAGCCGCGACCTGCTGACCGACCTGGACGAGATCCTTGACAGCAACCCGGTCCCGGCCGGAGAGGTGATCGGCGCCCTGCGCACGCTGGCGCCGAACTGGCGGCCGTACAAGGAGCTGACCGTGCCCAAACTGGTCGCCGCGTTGGCTGAGCTGCGCATCAAGGTGCCGTCCACGAAGAACAAGTTCCCGGTCGACCCACTCACCGTCCGTAACACTCTCGCGCGGCTGTCGACGTCCGACCTAGACGACCCGACGGCGGGTGAGTGAGCTTCCCGCGACCATCGGCCACGCCGGTCACACCGACCTCTGACGCTCCGGCCGGCGTGGCCGCTAACCCGCTAACTTGCTAACTTTCCGCTGGTCATGGTGATAGCGGCCCGCGGTAACCCGCCAAGTTAGAAATCTAACCCGATCACCGAGATCTAACCTCGTCGCGACCGCCGACCCACGGACTGGAGCGTGCCGTTCCCGGTGACGTTCCGATCCTGCACGCCCATCGGTGGTCACTGACGGTGATACAAGATTGGAACACCGATCATGTCTGGTCTTGCCGACAGGCTGCTCGCCGCCGCGCTGGACACAGCCGCGCGCGGGTGGCCCATCTTCCCCCTCGTCCCGGGTCGCAAGGTTCCGGCCCTGCACTCACTGCGCGACTGCCCCCACAACGGTGCCTGCGCCGACGGGCACCAAGGGTGGGAGCAACGCGCCACCACCGACCCGGACCGTATCCGTCGCACGTGGACACACAAGCCCTACAACATTGGCCTTGCCACCGGCCCGGCCGGACTGCTCGTCGTGGACCTGGACGTGCCCAAGCCAGCAGACAAGCCCCGGCCCGCGACATGGGACATGCCCGGGATCGCCGACGGGACAGACGTGTTCACGGTCGTATGCCAGCAAGCCGGGCACCCCGTCCCCTGGGAGACCCGCACCGTGGCCACCCCATCCGTCGGTATGCACCTGTACTTCACCACCACCGCACGCCTGCGCAACACCGGCGGCGACCAGGGGCGCGGGCTGGGCTGGAAAGTCGACACCCGGGCATGGGGTGGCTATGTAGTCGCTCCGGGGTCCGTTGTGGACGGACGGGAATACACGCTGACCGAGTCATGCGACCCCGTCCGTCTGCCTGGAT
>CBIMJO010000692.1:0-5816 GCA_966244135.1 uncultured Actinocrispum sp.
CGCGTCCAACCTGGCCCACCACTTCGCCGGCATCCACATCGTGCCGGAGAAGGACATCCCGACCTACCGGTCCCTGGTCGACGAGCGGTCCCTGGACGTCGGCCGGACCTGGATGATCGGCAACTCGCCGAAGTCGGACATCCTGCCGGCCCGCCAGGTCGGCATGAGCGCGGTGTTCATCCCGAACCAGCACACCTGGGTGCTCGAGCACGACGAGGTGGACCCGGCCGACGCCGGCGTGCTGCACCTGGCACGGTTCACCGAGCTGGTGGACCACTTCTAGTTCTGGCTAGATCGTGTCGTTGTTGAACCAGAGCCTCGGCTCGAGCCACGGGAAGACCACGACCAGCAGCAGCGCCACCACGGCCAGGACGAGCACGACGGCGATGGCCACCCGGACGCCCAGCGGTCCGGGCAGCCGCCGCCAGATCCAGCCGTACATCAGCCGTTCTCCTTCAGCTCCGGCGGCACCTCGGTCGGTTTCGCCGGGTCCTTGGCCCACTGCTTGACCAGCACGCCGTGCACGATCAGCCGCTGCCGGTCGGAGAACTTCGGGTGGCAGGTGGTCAGCGTGATCAGCGAGGCCTGGTCGGCGGGCGGCGCGGCGCCTGGGCTGTTCGGCACCGGCGAGATGACGCCGCCCTGGGAGGGCACGACGATCTCCGAGCCGAGCACCTTGGCGTACGGGCCGCCCAGCGGCTTGACGTCGGCGCAGTGCGGGTTGCCCTTCTGCCGCTGGTCCCAGTTCGCCGCCTCGCCCTTCATCGGCAGCACCCGGTAGACGAACCAGGCCGCCTTGGTCTCCACCACCATGGCGTCGCACGAGCCGAGCAGGTCCAGGTCGTTGAACGGGGCGCCCATGCCGACCCGGTGCCCGGCGATGGAGAAGTTGCCCGGCTCGCCCGGCAGCGCGGTGCCCTTGTAGTGGCCCGGGCCGCTCTCCAGGATCTTGTCGGAGGTGCCCTCCAGGACGGTGAAGTGCACGTCCGGGCCGAGCGAGGGCAGGTAGAGCTTGGCGAAGCCCTTGCCCTCCTCCAGGTCGTACTTGTTGGTCCGCTCGCCGCCCTCGACCACGTCCTTGTTCTTGTCCCACTGGTCGTCCAGGGCGGCGGTGGCCTCACGCTGCTTGCCCGCCGAGAGCAGGTCGGTGATGTAGACCTCGTAGACCACGAAGAGCAGGACGATCAGGCCCGCGGTGATCAGCAGCTCGCCGATGTTGCGGACCACCGTGCGGGCCCGGTCGGGGCGCTGCGGCGGGCGATCGGAAAGCTCGCCGAACATGCGACCGGAGTTGTGGTCACCCTCATGACTTCCCACACGTACTCCCCTGGTGGACCGCGACCGTCTTCGACTACGTTAACGTGTTCCTACGGCGGCAGTTGCGCACGTCTCCTGTCCGCCGTATACGCACGCATAAACGCCAGGCGAGGACACGATGCCCAAGTCCAAGGTTCGCAAGAAGAGCGTCTACACGGCGCCCGCAGGCGATCGCCGTACCCCGGTGAAGGTGCGTGGGGGCGGCCCTTCGCATCCGATCTACATCACGGTGATGCTGGGCGTCATGATCATCGGGCTCGCGTGGCTCGTGGTGAACTACATCGCCGGGCAGCAGATCCCGTTCATGAACGATCTGGGGAACTGGAACTTCGCGATCGGGTTCGCCCTGATGATCGGCGGCCTGCTGATGACGATGAAGTGGCGCTGAGCAGCGTTCACTCTTTGGTGGGACGCTGGATGACACCCGTTCAGCCCAGCGTCACTGAACCACAAGGCTGTAACTCATCCCCAGTGTGGACAACTGCTGTGGATAAGTAGGACACACCGTTACGTGACGTCACCAAAGACTCGTCTGATCTGGTCGCCCCCGGCCGCGCTGGTTGCGCTCGGCTGGGCTTTTGTCGTGGGCACGGTCGCTTTCGCCGTTCTCACCGACGACCGGGCGGGCAAGGCCCTGGTGGGCATCGCGGCCCTGGTGGCGGCGCTGTTGTCACTCTTCGGGACGGTGGCGCGGCCCCGGCTCGCGGCGGACAGCAGCGGGGTGCGGGTCCGCGGCCTGCTGCGCCGGCGCGAGTGGGCGTGGTCCGAGGTGAACGTGCGAGTGGTGCGCACCAGGCGGCTGGGCCGCGAGGTGAGCACCCTCGAACTGGACGCCGAGGACGACCTGGTCGTGCTCGGCTGGCTGGATCTCGGTGTGGCCCCGGAGGATGTCGCCGAGGCCCTCACCGAGCTGCGGATCTAGGTCCCCACGATGGCCAGGTCGCCGACGCCGACCATCAGCGCCACCAGCAGCACGACCGTGCCGACCAGGGTGAATGCCTGGACCTTGTTGCGGATGGCCGCGGGCGGGTAGAGGAATCCGGCCCCGACCAGGGCGCCCACGATCAGCCCGCCGATGTGCGCCTCCCAGGAGATGGCCAGGAACCCGGAGAAGCTGAGCGCCAGGTTCAGCGCGATCACGGCGATGACCTGGCCCAACGGCAGCTTGAGCCGGATCACGGTGACCAGCAGGGCGCCCATCAGCCCGTAGATCGCGCCGGACGCGCCCGCGGCTCCGGCGGCGCTGAGGATGTACACCGCCGCGCTGCCGCCGAGCATCGAGACCAGGTAGAGCGCCAGGAACCGCAGCCGGCCGAAGACGATCTCCAGCTCCCGGCCGATGATCCACAGCGACACCATGTTGAGCAGCAGGTGGGTGAGGCCGATGTGCAGGAACCCGGAGGTGAACAGCCGCCACCACTCGCCGTCGGTGACGAACGACGGGATCAGCACCCCGTCCGCATACGACTGGGACCGCCAGTTGCTGTTGATGCTGTGCGCCTGATACGCGTTGAACGCGAACACGGCCACGTTGATCGCGATCAGGACCGGCACGACCAGCAGCTTCTGGTTGAGCTCGGCGCCCGCGATGGTCACCGGCCGGCGCACCTGCTTGCGGCCCTCGTTCACGCAGTCCACGCACTGGTAGCCGACCGACGCCTCACGCAGGCACTCTGGGCACGCCGGACGTTCGCAGCGCACACACCTCACGCCCGTCGGCCGGTCCGGATGCCGTACGCAGACCGGCATGCCCTCTGGGTTCATGTCGGTCAGCCTCGCTCGATCGCCACTCGGGTGATCGCCACTTCTTCGACCGGGCGGTCGTCACCCGGAGTGGTCGCCACCCGGGCGATGGCGTCCACGACGTTGCGCGACTCCTGGTCGGACACCTCGCCGAAGATGGTGTGCTTGAAGTTGAGGTGCGGCGTGGGCTTCACGGTGATGAAGAACTGCGAGCCGTTGGTGTTCGGCTGGTTGATGTTGGCCATGCCGAGCAGGTACGGCTTGTTGTACTGGAGTTCGGCGACGAACTCGTCCGGCACGGTGAACCCGGGCCCGCCGCGGCCGGTGCCGGTCGGGTCACCGGTCTGGATCATGAAACCGCTGATCACCCGGTGAAAGATCACCCCGTCGTAGTACGGGCCGGATGTGCCGCCCTGCGCGTTCTGCGGAGAGTAGTCCTTGGTGCCCTCGGCCAGGCCGACGAAGCTCTTGACCGTCTTGGGCGCGTAGTCCGGGAACAGCCTGACCCGGATGTCACCCATCGTGGTGTGCAGGATGGCGGTGACCTTGGTCCCGACGAGTGATTCGTTGCTTTCTGCCACGCCCTCAATCGTGCCATCCACGGCGGGAACGGTTCGGAAGGGGCAGGATGGGGAACCTGTCAAGCAAGTATCCCTTCCAAGCAACCGACGAGGTGAAGGCGATGACCCGGGCTCCTGAAGCGGTGGACAAGGCCGTGGACGCCGTCCGCCGGGCGGAGCACATGCTGGCGGGCCAGGCCGAAGAGGCGCTGGCCAAGACCCGCAAGGCGCGCCGCCGGCTGGCCCGCAAGGCAAAGGCGACCAGAAAGGACCTGGCCAAGACCGCGAAGCAGGCAAAAGCCAGCGTCCAGCACCTGACCGGCACCGAGAAGAAGGGCCGCCGCAAGTGGCCGTGGATCCTCGGCCTCGCGGTCGCCGCGGCAGGCACAGCGGCAGTCGTGCGCGCCAAGACCAGCTCGACCACGACCGACGACGCGTTCACCACCCCCGAACCGCGCGCCGCCGAGGACGAGCAGACCCCAGAGTCAAAGGCCCAGGAAAACGGCAAACCCACAGCCCGCCCCGCAGCCCCCCAAAAGAAGTAACCACCACACACACCTCACCGAGCCCGCGCGCCTGGCGGCCACACCGTCACGGCCGCGGGCTCAAGGTGACGCCCACGACCAGCCAAACCACCATCCCGGCCACACAGCAATCCCCCACTGCTCCCGGCAGGGTTCACCAAAGTCAGATTCGTGCTGGGGCGATGCTGGTGGCGCCGGTCAGACGGTGGGCGCTGATGGCTGTGGCGTGAGGTGCTGTGCCAGTCGCCGACGGTGGCATCACAGACCCGGTGCGGCCGGTTCTCGGTCTGCAGGTGATCGCGCAGCAACCGGGGGTGCGAGTCGGCGATGCCGACCCAGGTACGAGTTTCATGGCGACCTCGGCCCACGGCCATGCTCGGTGCCGGGCGACACTGCATCGGTCGTGAATCCAGGCAATGACCGCCGTCTCCACCCAGTCGCCGTCTATGAGGCCCAGCGCGGGTGGCCGCGCTGGGCGCGGCCAGTGCCCCAGCGGGGATCCTCCGAGTACCCAGCTCACGCAGCACCCTCACTGCGATGCGTCCTGCGTGGGGTGTGGATAACCCTGGGGTGCGAGTGCGCCCCTAGCCGTGGGAACCGGGGTTCTACAGGCCGAGGGTGGTGATGGCCTTTTCGGCGACTCGGCGCGCTTTGATCGACTGGGCCTGGTTGGAGGTCACGATCACGGCCGTGCCCTCCTTGGCGACGGCGTACACGGACCCCTTGTCCGACCCCACCGAGCCGCCCTTCCACCCCGCAGGCGCGGTGGCCGGGTTGGAGGTGGCGATAGGGGCTGCCTCGTCGACCAGTTGCTTGGCGATCTTGGCGGTACCCACGTACACGCGCGCGGTGAGCTGGATGTTGCCGTCGGCGCGGTAGAAGAAGCAGGCGGGGTGGGGCTTGTCGGCGGAGATGCGGACCTTGGTGGCGCGCTGGCCGTTGGCGTCGGCGACGAAGGCGCTCTCCAGGTAGGGGCAGGGGCCGTCGGCGACCGGTTCCGGTGGGGAGGGTGGGCCGTCGGTCTCGGTGCTGCCGGGGGTGGTGATGGTGGTGGACGGCGCGGGCTCCGGCGCGGGCGGCGACGAGGTGCAGCCGGCCAGGCAGGTCAGCAGGAGCAGGGCTGAAGTCAGCGGCTTCATAGGGCTCCCAGTCAACCAGAGCCCATTCGGCGGTACTTCCGCGCCTCGGTGAACCGCATCGGTCTGCCCGGCGTAACTCGCTGTCGCATGATCCTGCACATGTGAAGGGGTTTGGATGGACGTGATCCAGAGGCGCAAGGAAGATCTCCTCTCGTTGTTCCGGGTCGTGGTCGGACTCCTGTTCGTCTGCCACGGTTTGTCCAAAATGTTCGGCGCGTTCGGCGGCAAGGTCGTCACCTTCGGGACCTGGCCGGGCTGGTTCGCGGCGATGATCGAGTTGGTTGGCGGCACGGCTGTGCTGCTCGGAGTCGGCACGCGCATCGCGGCCGTGCTTTGTTCAGGGGAAATGGCGTTCGCGTATTTCACCGCTCACCAGGAGAAGGCCCTGTGGCCGATCCAGAACGGTGGCGAGCTCGCCGCGGTGTACAGCTGGGTGTTCCTGCTGATCGCCGTTCTGGGCCCAGGTAGTTACACGGTCGCGAAGCTCTGGCAGCGACGCCGGCGCTCCGTGACGACGACAGCCTGAGTCACGC
>CBIMJO010000693.1:0-5809 GCA_966244135.1 uncultured Actinocrispum sp.
GACTGTTGCTTCAGCGGCGCGTTCCCGTCCGGCGCGGTCGCCAAGGCGGACACGCATGTCGACGCGATCGACCAGTTGTCCGGCACCGGATGCGCGGTGATGACGGCGTCCACCGCGATCCAGTACGCCTTCGAGCAGGGCGCCAGTTCGGTGTTCACCGACGCGATCGTGCGGGGCCTGCGCTCCGGCGACGCGGACCTCAACGCGGACGGCGTCATCGACGCGGCCGAGCTGTACTCGTACGTCCACGACGAGGTGAAACGCCGCTCCCCCGCACAGACCCCCACCCGCAACGACCAGGTCACCGGCGAGCTCTACATCGCCTTCGGCAACCGCGGCCCGCACATCGACCTGCGGCTGCCCGCGGAGATCCGGGCGGCCTTGGCGAGTACGTTCCCGCGGGTCCGGCTGGGCGCGATCACGACGTTGACCGAGCTGGCGGCGGCCGGGGACCAGGTCGCGGCCGAGGTGCTGCGCAAGCTGGAGAGCGACTCCGATGCGGACATGGCCGCGGCGGCCGGCGCGGGTCTCCGGTCGATCCGGCCGGTGCGGCGGCGGGTTCCCGAGGCTTCGCACGACCTTGACACGCCTTCCGTGGTCGGCACGGTCGAGGGCTTGTTCGTGCTGGCGTTGCTGGGGTTGAGCATCTGGCTGGTGCGCGAGGTCGATGACCTGGTCGACGGTCCCTGGTATCTGGACGGGCTGGTGTTCGTCGCGATCTTGGCTGCGTCGTGGCGGTTCATCCCGGTGCACTGGCAGCGGCTGGTCAGTTCGGGCGACGGGCTGCGCGCATACGGCACCCGGCAGGGCGCCGAGCTGAAGTGGACGGACATCAGCCGGGTCACGCTGATCCCGTTGCCGTCGTTGCGGACCCGGCTGCTGGTCCGGCTCACCGCCACGGCCAAGATCCCGTCGTCGCTGGACGGCCTGGTCCGGTCGCGGGTGTGGGAGATCGGCGAGGTCAAGGAGAACGCCACCACGCTCGGCCACACGTTACGCCGGGCCGCGCCTTCGTCGGTGACCATCGCGCGCCGCCGGGCCTGGGCGCCCAGGTACCGCGGTTTTCGTTGGCGCGCCAGCGCTGTGTGGGCGGCCATGCTCGCCGCGGCCGCGCTGACCATGCACCTCAGCACCCACTCGGACGATCCGGCCACTTTGGACGTTGCCGGGTGCCAGATCGCGGATATGGCGTACGCCAAGGTGTTGGCCGTCGCGTGCACCGACTCGCCGATCCAGCTGTGGGACGACGCCAAGCGGCTGACGGATATCACCGGCGACACCGGCAAGCTCGACAACATCGAGTTCAATGCGGACGGCACCCTGCTGGCCGGCGGCAGCGTTTACGGAGATGTGCGCATCTGGTCGGTGGGCAGCGGTTCGCAGGACACCTTGCGCGCGGAGGGCGATGCGGTGCAGGCGCTGACCTTCAGCGGCGACAGCACCATGCTCGCGGTGGCCACGAGCACCAACGTCGTCGTCTGGAACATCAGGACCCGCGCGCAGCTGTTCACCATCCCGGTGCGCACCAACCTCGTGAAGTTCAGTGCCGACAACCAAACCCTGGCGATCCCGGCGGCCAACGGCTCGCTGTTCTACGACCTCAAGGGCAACAAGACCAAGACCTTCACCGGCACCACCCTCTGGGCCACATCCAACGCAGGCGGCGGGGTCTCCATCTACGACGTGACGAAGTTCAACGCCCAGACCACCTTCGCCACCAACGAGGCCGTCAAACACCTCGCCTTCGGCCCCGGCCACACCTTCGCGACCTACGGCACCAGCGAGTCCATCCGCATCTGGGACACAACCTCCCCCACAGAACCGAAAAAGACCCTCCACACCACCTTCGTCGACCGGCTCACCTTCAACACCACCGGAACCCGCCTGGCCGTCGCCGCCTACACCACCATCCTCCTCTACACCCTGAACCCACCCTTGTGAGTGGTTAGGCCGGTTCCAACCGGCCTAACCACTCACGAGGGACAACCTCAGAACAGCCTGAACTCGTCGGATTCCATGCCGCGCAGGGCGTCGTAGTCGAGCACGACGCAGCGGATCCCGCGGTCCTCGGCGAGGGTGCGGGCCTGCGGTTTGATCTGCTGGGCGGCGAAGATCCCGCGGACAGGAGCCAGCAGCGGGTCGCGGTTGAGCAGCTCCAGGTACCGGGTGAGCTGTTCCACACCGTCGATCTCGCCCCGCCGTTTGATCTCCACGGCGACCGACGCGCCGGTGTCATCGCGGCACATGAGGTCGACGGGGCCGATGGCGGTGGGGAACTCGCGGCGCACCAGGGTCCAGCCCTCGCCGAGGGTGGCCACGTGCTCGGCGAGCAGTTCCTGGAGGTGGGCCTCCACGCCGTCCTTGATCAGGCCGGGGTCGACTCCCAGCTCGTGTTTGGTGTCGTGCTGGACTTCCTCGATGGTGATGATCAGCTTCTCGCCGGCTTTGTTCTGCACCGTCCAGGTGTCCGGCTCCTCGGTCAGCCAGCAGGGTGGGCTCATCCAGTTCAGCGGCTTGTAGGAGCCGCCGTCGGAGTGCACGAGCACCGATCCGTCCGCTTTGACCATCAGCAGCCGCAGCGCCATGGGCAGATGCGCGGTGAGCCGTCCAACGTAGTCGACCTGGCAGCGAGCAATCACAAGACGCACCGGGGCAGGGTACGCCAGGCGCGTGCAACGAGCGTGTGGTGGCGCGGCCCACCATCGGGCCCTCATCCGGATAGGGGAGGTCCCATGCGTTTGTTCCTCGCTGGTGTCGCGCTGGTTCTGCTGGCCGCGTGCAGCCCGCAACCAGGCACGGTGTCCACGGCGTGGGGCAAACCGGCCGGTACCACGACGACCAAGGCCGAGAGCCCCACCTGGGGCAAGCGGTTCACCTGGCCGGACGGGCTGGCCATCGAGGTCGCCGCGCCCGCGGCCTGCAAGCCCGGCGAGTTCGCGGCGCCACCGAACGCCGCCCGCGCGGTGAAGTTCAAGATCACCATCGTGAACGGCACCGGCAAGCCGTTCGAGGCCGCGATGTTCACCTTCGGCAGCGACGCCCAGTTCGACGGGGCCAAGGCGGAGACCATGTTCGACTCGGGCGGTGGCTGCGGCAACGGCGGCCTGGAGTCCGGGACGGTCCTGCCGGGCAAAACGTACTCGTACGAGATCGCCTACGCGGTCGGCGCCAAGCCGGGTGAGATGCAACTCGTCTTCGAACCGCACCTGGGCCAGGACAAGGCGGTCTTCACCGGGCAGGCCTGAGAGTATCTGCGCATGCAGACCGTCGACTCCCGTGAGGTGTACGCCAACGCGTGGATCAGCGTCCGTGAGGACCGGATCACGCACAAGGACGGCTCACCGGGCATCTACAGCGTGGTGGACAAGCCGAACTACGCCCTGGTCATCCCGATGGACGGCGACC
The DNA here is from genome assembly GCA_966244135.1 of uncultured Actinocrispum sp. Classification (GTDB taxonomy): domain Bacteria; phylum Actinomycetota; class Actinomycetes; order Mycobacteriales; family Pseudonocardiaceae; genus Kibdelosporangium. Next base: position 3,406 of record CBIMJO010000693.1, read on the forward strand.
GGCTGCAGCTGGTCGAACAGTTCCGCTACCCGCTGGGCATGCGCCGCTGGGAGTTCCCGCAGGGCTCCGCGCCCAACCGGCAGGACGCCGACCCGCGCGAGCTGGCCGAACGTGAGCTGCGCGAGGAGACCGGGCTGCGTGCGGGGACGCTCACCGAGCTGGGTCAGCTGGACGTCGCGCCCGGTCTGTCCAGCCAGCGCGGGCACGTCTGGCTGGCGACCGACCTCACGCAGGGCGCGCACGAGCGGGAGCACGAGGAGCAGGACATGCGCACCGCGTGGATCGACCGCGCCGAGTTCGAGAAGATGATCCGCACGTCCGAGATCACCGACGCCCAGTCGGTCGCCGCCTACGGCATGCTCCTGCTGTTCGAACGGGCGAAGTAGCGGCCCGGGGACACCCCGGTGACCCGGCGGAACGCGGCCACGAACGCGCTGGGTGTCGCGTAACCGACGCGGCGCCCGGCCGCGGTCACTGTGTGGCCGTCGGCCAGCAGCGCGATCGCCTGGCTCAGCCGCAGCCGGGTCCGCCACTCGTCGAACCCCATCCCGGTCTGGGCGCCGAACAACCGCGCCAGCGTCCGTTCGCTCGCGCCCACCTGACGTCCCCACTCGGCCAGCGTGCGCGTGTCCGTGGGGTCTTCTTGCAGGGCTTTCGCGATGCCGACGGCCCGGTCGTCCGCCGGCATCGGCAGCTGGATGGGCGCGACCGGGACGGGTTCGAGCAGGTCCTGCAGCACGGCCTCGGCCCGTTCCCGGGGCTCTTTGCCCAGGTCAGTGCCCAGATAGCTGAGCAACGGACCGAGCAACGGGCCAACGTCGATGACGGTCGGGACCTGCCACTCGACCAGGTCGCGGTCGATCAGCAGGCTGCGCATGGTCGTGCTGCGCGCCGACCCGGTGGTGTGCTTGGTGTGCCTGGGAATCCACAACGCCCTGGCCGGCGGCAGGATCCAGCTGCCCTCCGCGGTGGCGATGGTGAGCACGCCGTCCTCAGCCCAGTTGAGCTGGTGCTGGTCGTGCGTGTGCCAGCCGAACTGCGTTCCCGGGAGCAGGTCGAGCGTGCCCACGACGATCTGATGTCCGGTTGACAACATACCGTGGCAGCCTAGTCCGTATCGGCCGTCATGGCCCGGCTTCTAGTCTGCGGCACATGCCGATGAACCTGATTCACCGCAGGATTTGCAGTTCGGCCAAGTGGGGGCAGCGCGTCAAGGACAGCCTGATGCCGTGGGCGCTGAAGGATGTGTCCCTCGGCGAGGACGTGTTGGAGATCGGGCCCGGTTTTGGTGCCACGACACGGGTCCTGACCTCACTGACGCCTCGTCTGACCATTGTGGAGGTTGACCCGGCGTCCGCGCGGCGGCTGGCGGCGGAGTTCCCCTCGGTGCGGGTGATCGAGGGCGACGGCGCTTCACTTCCGTTGGAGGACGACGCTTTCAGCGCGGTCACGTGTTTCACGATGTTGCATCACGTGCCCTCGGTTTCGTTGCAGGGCCGGCTTTTCGCGGAGGCCTGGCGGGTGCTGCGGCCCGGTGGGGTGTTCGCCGGGGTGGACAGCCGGGTGAGCCTGCGGTTCCGGATCCTGCACATCCGGGACACGATGGTCGTCGTCGACCCGGGATCGTTGCCGGATCGCTTGCGGGCAGCGGGTTTCGTGGACGTGTCCGTCGAGACCGTGCCGGGGGCGTTCCGCTTCCGGGCTACGAAACCCGCCCGTCCGTGACCGTGATGTGCCGGGTGGTGCGGACCGCGTCGAGCATCCTGCGGTCGTGGGTGACGAGCAGGAACGTGCCCTCGTAGGTGTCCAGAGCGGACTCGAGCTGCTCGATCGCGGGCAGGTCGAGGTGGTTGGTCGGCTCGTCCAGCACGAGCAGGTTCACGCCTCGCGCCTGCAACAGCGCCAGCGCGGCCCGGGTCCGTTCACCCGGCGACAGGGTCTTGTTGTGCCGCATGACGTGCGCGGCCTTGAGCCCGAACTTCGCCAGCAGGGTCCGGATGTCCGCCGGTGTCCACTCCGGAACCTCGAGCTGGAACGAGTCGAGCAGGACCGCGTCCGCGTCGAACAACTTCCGCGCCTGATCCACCTCTCCCACAACGACTCCAGCACCCAGCCCGCCGGTGCCCTCGTCGAGCTCAACGCGGCCGAGCAGGGCGGCGAGCAGCGTGGACTTGCCCGCGCCGTTCGCGCCGGTGATCGCGACCCGGTCGGCCCAGTCGATCTGCAGCGTCACCGGGCCGAGGGTGAAGTCGCCCTTGCGGACCACCGCGCCGTTCAGGGTCGCCACGATCGAGCCCGAGCGCGGCGCCTGGGCGATCTGCATGCGGAGTTCCCACTCCTTGCGGGGTTCCTCCACGGCATCGAGGCGCTCGATCAGCCGTTCGGTCTGCTTGACCTTCGAGGC
>CBIMJO010000694.1:0-5806 GCA_966244135.1 uncultured Actinocrispum sp.
CGAGGTCGCCGACCCCAAGACCCCCGCTTGCGCCCGGAAACTCGACGCCCCAACGACATTCACCTGCACCGCCACCGCGCCGCTACCCGACAATGCCAACACCGCGTCGGTGAGCGCCGTCGACCGCCTTGGCAAACAGGTGACCGAGCAGTCGTCGGCGGACGTCCGCGTGATCCACCCACACGTCACGATCACCAAGGACGCCGTGCCCGCGACCGTGCGCCAGGGCGACCTCGTCACGTTCAACATCGTCGTCAAGAACGACGGTGACGCCCCGCTGACCAAGGCGGCCGTCCAGGACGACATTCCCAGCTGTGCCAAGGACATCGGCGACCTGCCCGTCGACCGGGAACTCCGCTACACCTGCACCACCGTCGCCGGCGCCCAGAAGTCCATCACCAGGGCCACCATCACCGCCACCGACGAGACACAAAGGAGCGTCACCGCCACCGACGACGCCACCTTCACCGTCGTCCACCCCGGCATCTCCATCGCCGTGACCACCAAGGGCCCCTACAAACCCGGCGACACCGTCACGTTCACCGTCAGCATCAAGAACACCGGCGACACACCTCTCACCGACGTCGTGGTCACCGACCCCATCGCCCCCACCTGCGCCCGCACCCTGACCGCGCCGACGGACTACGACTGCACAATGCCCGCCCCCACCGACGACATCACCAACCTCATCACCGTGACCGCCAAGCCCCCAGTCGGCCCACCAGTCACCGCCACCGACGGCGCCTTCGTCGACATCACCGTGCCATGACCCTGGCCTCCGGCCCCCGGGTTCAACGCTACCCCGCACCCCCGAAAAGAACTCGACGGCAAGATCATCCCGAGCCAGGTTGTCCACAGCCCTGCGACATCACGAACAGCCACACCCAAGCCGACCGCAAGCCCGGACGTTGCCACCAGGCGTGGCCGATTTGCCCACACGCGATGTCGGTGTCGGCAGCCTCGGCCGAACTGTCCACAACTCGCGACATTGGGAACAGGCGCGCTGCCAGTTGCCCGCAGCCGCGATGCTGGGACCAAGTCGGCCGTAGCCGTGACGTTGCGAATGGTGGCGGCCGTTCGCCCGCAAGCCTCGATTGTTGTGGACGGGCTAGCTCGCAAGCCGTGATGCGCGACCAGGTGCGGTCGAGTTGCTTACAGCCCTGATGCTGGGCCAGCCAGTGCCGGGCTGCTTCAAGCCACCTGGCTGTGGACAACTGCTCTGGGGTACCCAGCCGCCTAGTTGCAGATAACCGAGTTGAGTCGCCGTAGGCCGCCCCGGATGCGACCGTTCGTCGCCGAGTTGCCTCCAGGCCGCGATGGTGACCAGCCGCGCCGGGGTTGCCTCAAGCCGCCGGGCTGTGGATAACCGAGTCGAGCGGGACGTAGCCGTGGCGTTGTGGCCAAGCGCAATCTGTTTGCTCGCAAACCGTCGGCTGTGGAACAGAACCTAGCCGGGTTGCCGTGAGCCGCCCGGCCGTGAACAAGTCAGCTGGGTTACCCGCAAGCGCTGGCTGTGAACAAAACCCGTCGACTGCCGCAAGGCGCCTGGCTGCGAGCGACTCAGCCGGGTCGCCCGCAAGCGCTCAGCTGGGAGCAAACCAGTCGAGCAGCCGGTAAGCCGCGCGGCCGTGAACGACTCAGCTGCGTCGCCTGCAAGCGCTCGGCTGTGAACAAACCCAGCCGAGTCGCCATAGACCGCAGCGGTGAGAACAACTCAGCCGGGTTGCCCGTAAGCCTTCTGGCTGTGGACAACCCGGCTGAGAACGATCTTGGCGCCGCCTTTGTGTCGGTCCCTCGGCGTAGCGTTGAACCCGGGGGCCGGAGGCCAGGCCTCAGTCGGTGTTGGACACCTTGATGATCACTTCGATCACCTTGCGGCGCCGCAGTCCCGCTCCCGCCAGCAGGCCGATGGCGACGCCCGCCGCGATGGGCGCGATCCGCTTCAGGATCGGCTTGATCACGAGCGCCAGTCCATCCAGCTCCGCGGCCGCCGCAGGCGCTTCCGCGCGCCCGGCGACCTCAGCCGCGCCCCCGACCGCCGCCTGCTCAGGCGTGGATGAGGCAGGGGTGGTCAGTAGGTGCTCGATGTTGCCGGCGAACTGGCCGATCAGGCGCTGGCTCACCTCACCGATCACGCCCCGCCCGAACTGCGCGACCTTCCCCCGGATCATCAGGTCCGTCTCGATCGCGACCTTGGACCCGGTGCCGTCCGGCAGCACTCGCGCGGTGACGTGTGCGTCGGCGTTGCCTTGCCCGTGCTGCTCTTTCCCGGAGGCCTTCAGCACGGCGGTCCGCTCCGCGGAGTCCACCGACAGGAACCGGACCGTGCCGGTGTAGGCGACGCCGAGGGGGCCGATCTTGACCTTGACCTCGCCCTCGTACGAGTCGCCGTCGCGGCCGGTGAGCCTGCTGCCGGGCATGCACGAGGCAACGCGTTCCACGTCGAGCAGGGTGGCGAAGACCTCGGCGGGGTCCCGCTCGATGTGCACCTCGTTGGTCAGCTTCATCAACCGCTCCTAGAGATCCATCAACGCTTTGCGCTGCCCGCCGTCGACGGGGATGTGCGCGCCGTTGATGAAGCTAGCCCGTGGCGAGGCGAGGAACGCGACCAGCGCGGCGACCTCGTCCGGCTCGCAGATCCGGCCGAACGGGATGGAGCTGGTGGCCAGTTCGTGCGCGCGTTCCTGGGTGACCTTCTTGTCCCGCGCGAACGCCTTCTCCAGGGTGTCCCAGCGGTCGGTGTTCACCGGGCCGGGGTTGACGGTGTTGATCCGCACGCCGTACCGCCCGTACTGCTCGGCGATGGACGAGGCGAAGTTGATGTCCGCGGCGTTGGCGACACCCGCGGTCAGCTCCCAGTAGCTCGGCTTGAGGCCGTCGTTGCCCACGACCAGCACGATCGACCCGGAACCGCGTTCGCGCATGTGCGGGATGACGGCCCGCACCGACCGCACGTATCCCATGAACTTCAGGTTGAGGCTGGACAGCCACTGCTCCTCGGTGAGCTCCTCGAGCAGCCCGCCCGGGGAGCTGCCGGCGCAGGTGACCAGCATGTCGATCTGGCCGAACCGCTCGAGCGTGGCGGCGACGCACCGCTCGACGTCCGCCGACTCGCTCATGTCCCCGGCCATCGGGACCACGGTCCGGCCGCTGGCGGCGGCGATCTCCTTCGCGGTGACCTCGAGCGAGTCGGCGGTCCGCGCGGTGATCACCACGTCCGCGCCCTCGGCGGCCAGATGTTCGGCGACCGCGCGGCCGATTCCCTTGCTGGCCCCTGTCACGAAGGCGACCTTGTCCGTCAGCTGCAGGTCCATCGACCACTCCTCACTTGGGACGTGATATTTGGTATACCAAATCGCGACGGGCCTCCGCTAGAGCCACCCCGGCGGGCGCCGACTCGATCATCGTGCCCACCATGCCCAGTACCGCCTCCTCGTGTCGACCACTGATCACCTGCACCCCCACCGGCAGCCCGCCGGCCAGTCCCGCCGGAACGGACAAAGCGGGATGACCGGTCGCCGAGGCCAGCGCGGTGAACCGGAAGTACTTCGCCGCCAGATCCGGCGTCCCGACCGGCGCTGCCAGGATCGGAACCGTCGGCAGGACGATGACGTCCACCTCGTCGAGCAACGCGTCGACCTCCGCGCGCGCCTGCTCGATCGGCTCGCGGCCGACATCTTTCCGCCCCTGCGCCAGCTGGTCTTGCACTTCGGCGCTGAAGTCCTCCCGCCGGTCCCACCAGATCTCGGAGGCCTCGGCCAGCATCACGTCGTAGGTCACCGCCCGCACATCCGGCAGCGTCACCTCGATGGCCTCGAACGGCAGCGCGTCGATGACCTCGTCCAGGACGCGCTTCACCTCGTCACCACAGTGGCTCAGCGAGACACCGATCCTCCTGATCTCCCGAACCGGTTTGGTCGTGCCGCCGAGCATTTCGTGCAGCTCCAGGCACTCCTGGGCGGTGCGCGCGATCGGTCCGATGGTGTCCAGCGACGGCGCCAACGGGATCACGCCGTCCATCGGGATGACGCCGAACGTCGGCCGCAGCCCCGCGACTCCGCACAACGCCGCAGGCACACGGATCGACCCGCCGGTGTCCGTACCCAACGCGTACTTCGCCGCGCCGACCGCGACTGCGACCGCCGAGCCGCCGCTCGACCCGCCTGCGTGCAGGTTCTCGCCCCACGGGTTGACACAGCCGGGTGTCGTCAGCGAAAGCGCCAACTCCGGCATTCTCGTGCGTCCCACGACGTGGCAGCCGGGGAGTTCGCGGTGGATGTTCGCCTTCACCGCCACCGGAATGCCTTTGCCGGGCGGGAAAACCTCGGTGAACGCGCCGAGTTCCTGGGCGCGTTGCATGGGTGTGCGGAGCCGGTGACGTGCGATCTTGCCCATGTGGTTGCGGGGCAGGGAAGTCACCTCGACGATCTGCTTCGGGCATTTGTAGGGCGCCAAGCGGGTTCGGGCATGGGCGATCAGGTCGGCGGGTTCGCGCAGCACCACCCAGGCCGTGACCTGTTCGCCCCATTTCTCGTCCGGCACTCCGGCAACCGCGGCCTCGACGACCGCGGGATGTTCCTCAAGCGCCAGCTCGACTTCACGCGGGTACACGTTCAGGCCGCCGGTGATGATGAGTTCCTTGCTGCGCCCCTTGATCACCAGATGGTCTTCGCGGATCTCGCCCAGGTCGCCGGTTTTGAACCAGCCATCGTCGGTGAACGGGTTCTCGTCGTTCTGCCAGTACCCGGTGAACACCTGCGGCCCATTCACCTGGATCTCGCCATCGTGGATCCGCACATGCACGCCAGGCAACGGAATGCCAATCGTGTCACCGCGCGGCGCGTCCACCGGGTTCGACACGTTCAGCCCCGATTCCGTTGTGCCATAACGGACAACTGGCATCTTCGGCAGCCGTTCGGCCAACGCGGCACTCAACGGCGCCGACCCACAGACACACAGCCGGAGGTTCTCGAACGCCTGCGGGTGATCCGCGAGCCGTTCGTAGATGGTCGGCACCGCAAAGAGAATCGTCGACTCGCGCATCGACGCGGTCAGCCTGCCGACGTCGAACCTCGAGAGCAGCCTCGCCGACGACCCCGCCAGCAACGTGGCGTGAACCCCACTTAGCCCATGCTGGTGAAACAGCGGCAACGAATGAGTGAGCACATCCTCCGGCGACCACCGCCACGCGGCCATCGCGGACCCGATGGACGTCAGCAACTGCCGGTGCGTGAGCGGAACTCCCTTCGGCCGCCCAGTAGTTCCCGACGTGTAGGCAAGAACCGCGATGTCATCCGCCTCGCCCACCAGGTCATCAAAGACCGGCCCCACCGGCTCGCTCATGTCGCGGACAACCAACGCCGCCCCGGAATCGCGCACCAGGTGATCCAGCTCGGCCTCGGTGTAAGCCGGATTCGCCAGCACCACAACCGCCCCCACCCGCAAAACCCCCAGATAACATCGCACGAAGTCCAGCGACGACTCGCCGCACAACACCACCCGCTCGCCACGCCTCACCCGCCGCGCAAACCACCCCGCCGCCGCCCTAACCCCACCCTCCAGCTCCGCGAACCCCGCCCCCACCCCATCAACCGAAATCCCACCCATCCCCGCAGGACCTGGAAGAACCGCAGCCTTCCCCTCGGCCTGATCCCGCAACAACCCCGAAACCGTCGCCTCCCCCAACGTCCGCACAAACCCTGCGACGTCCGCCACCCCAGGCAGATGCAGCCGCCACCCCGCCACACTCCACTCAACACTCATCCCGCAGCCCCACCGGTAAACCGAACGCGCCCCGCGCAACGCC
>CBIMJO010000695.1:0-5767 GCA_966244135.1 uncultured Actinocrispum sp.
GACGTGTACCTGCGCGCCAACGGCATCCGCCTGCCGGCCCGGCTCCTGGTCGCCGACGCGAGCGCGTCCGGCGAGTGCGCCCCCGAACTGGTGGCGCACACCGACGTGGTCTCCGTGGCGGTGTCCCCCGACGAGTCGGCGGCCGAGATGGCGGTCGGCGCCGCGCGGACCGCCCTGACCCGGGCCGGCTCCGGTCCCGCCGAGGTCGGCCTGCTGCTGCATGCCGACACCTACCACCAGGGCCAGGATCTCTGGGCGGTCGCCTCGTACCTCCAGCGGGAGACCGTGCGCAACGGCTGCCTCGCGCTCGAGGTACGCCAGATGTCCAACGGCGGGATGGCGTGCCTGGACATCGCGGCCGCCTACCTGGCATCCCGGCCATCCCTGTCCGACGTGCTGCTGACCACCGCCGACCGGTTCTGCCAGCCCGGCATCGACCGCTGGCGCACCGACCCGGGCACCCCCTACGCGGACGGCGCGACCGCGCTCGTACTGTCCCGTCGCGGCGGGTACGCGCGCCTCGTGTCGCTGGCCGTGCACGCCGATTCGGAACTGGAACCCTTGCACCGCGGGGACGAACCATTCGGGCTGGTGCCGTTCGCCCACCGGATGCCGGTCGACTTCGAGGCCGCGAAGAAGGCGTTCACCCAACGGCACGGCCTGTCCTTCGGCATCAACCGGGCGAACGCGGGCCAGGCCGCCGTCATCGAGGAGGCGCTGGCCGACGCGGACATGAAGCTGGGCGACGCCGACTGGGTGGTCCTGCCGCACTTCGGCAGGCGGCGGCTGGACATGAACTACTTGCGTCCCTACGCCGTCGATCCGGCGCGCACGACCTGGGAGTGGAGCCGCACGGTCGGCCATCTGGGCGCGGGCGACCAGTTCGCCGGTCTCGGCCACCTGGTGGACACGGACAGGTTGCGGCCGGGACAGCGGTGCGTGCTGATCGGCGTCGGCGCGGGGTACAGCTGGGGCTGCGCTGTTGTGGAGATGACCGGCACACCCGGCTGGTTGTGACCGGCCTGCCTCGCCGGCCACCCGGCCGGCGAGGCGATCAGGCGGCGCCGGCCAGATGAGAACGCAGGTCGAACCCCGCGGCGGTCACGGCCGTGGGTGGCAGTCCGATACCCGCGGCCAGCAGGCGGCGGGCCAGTACGAAGTCCGCGGGCCGGTTCACCGACTCGACCCCGAGCAGCACGCTGTCGCGGAAGCAGAACACCGAGAACCGGCCGCTCGCCGGGTCGCCGTGCATCACCGTGCGGTCGCATCCGGCCGTGAGTCCGGCGATCTGGACCTTCATCGTGTACTGGTCGCTCCAGAACCACGGTATCGCCGAATACGGCCGAGCCGAGCCGAGGATGCCCGCCGCCACGCACTTCGCCTGGTCGACGGCGTTCTGCACGGACTCCAGCCGCAGCCGGTTCTCGTTGGCAGCGAAGGAGAACCGGGCGCAGTCGCCGACGGCGTGGATCGCCGGGTCGGCGGTGCGCAAGTGTGCGTCGACCACGATCCCGTCGTCCACCGCCAGCCCCGCCTCGCGCGCCAGTTCGTCGGCGGGCACCACGCCGATGCCCGCGACCACGAGGTCGGCGGGCAGGTCGGTGCCGTCGGCCAGCTCGACACCATCAGCGTGCACACCGGCGACCGGCGCACCCACCAGAACCCTGACGCTCCGTGCCCGGTGCTCCGCCACGATGTGCCCGGCCAAACGCTCCGACACCGACCGGGCCAGGACTCGTGGCAAGGCTTCGACAACCGTCACCTCGAGGCCCAGCGCCCCGGCGACAGCGGCGAACTCCAGGCCGACGAAACCCGCGCCGATGACCACAACCCGCGTGCCCGGCCGCAGCCGGCCTCGCAAGCGGTCCGCATCAGCGACCGTGCGAAGGACATGAGCGCCGGACAGCTCCCGCGGCCGCGCGCCCGTGGCCAGGACCAGGTCCGTATAGGGCAGCACTCTGCCGGATCGCAGCACGACGACGTGCGCCTGCCGGTCGAGCGAGACCGCCGGGTCGGCCGTTACCAGTTCCACGTCCTGTGCGGCGAAATAGGACCCGGCGCGCAGCAGCAGACCCGCGACGTCGGTCGCGCCGGTCAGGTACGCCTTGCTCAGCGGGGGCCGTTGGTACGGCGGCAGGTCTTCGGCACCGACGAGGGTGATCAGGCCACGATATCCCAGCTCTCGCAAGGACACCGCGACCTGGCAACCGGCCTGGCCGGCGCCGACCACGACAACGGACCGCATGCCTAGTAGTTGCCGAGTCCGCCGCAGACGTTGAGCGCCTGCGCGGTGATCGACGAGGCCGTGTCCGTCACGAGGTACCCGACCAGCCCCGCGACCTCCTCCGGGGTCGAGTAGCGGCCCATCGGGATCTTGGCGTTGAACCGGTCGAGCACGTCCTGCTCGGTGACCCCCCAGTGGTTCGCATAGCCCCGCCGGACCCGTTCGGCCATCGGCGTCTCGACGTAACCGGGGCAGACCGCGTTGACCGTGATGCCGGTCTTCGCCAGCTCCAGGCCGACCGCCTTGGTGAACCCGATGACGCCGTGCTTGGAGGCCGAATACGGCGCCGCCAGCACGACGCCCTGCTTTCCGCCGGTCGAGGCGATGTTGATGATGCGTCCCCAGGGTCCCTGGTCCATCAGGCCGGTGCTCAACACCTCCCGGGTCACCCGGAAGACGCTGTTGAGGTTGGTGTCGACCACGTCGAGCCACAGATCCTCGTCCAGTTCGGCGGTGACGCCACCGCCGCCCCGGCCCGCATTGTTGACCAGGACGTCAATGCGGCCATAGCGGTCAACAGCAGCCGTCACGGCACCGCGCACATCGGCTGTGGACGTGACGTCGCACGTCGTGCCGTCGGCCTCCCAGCCGTCCGCGCGCAGCCGCTTGACCGTGGACGACACGTTCTCGGCGGTGCGCGCGACGATGAACACCTCCCTGCCCTGTGCGGCAAGGGTTCTCGCGACGGCGAGGCCGATCCCGCTGGTCGCGCCGGTGACGAAGGCGGTCATGTGCTGCTCCTCAGGTGATTCGGGAGAAGGTGCGACGGCGGATCAGGACGCCCGGGCGGGCCGGTCGCGGTGGATGGTGCGGGACCGGGCCAGCAACCGGCCGCCTACCCGGACCAATACATCCTCGATCGAGAAGGTCGGCTCGAAGCTCACCTTGCCGTCGGCATCGGTACGTGAGACGAGCGAGCAGTAGGTGACCGACAAGGTGTTCTCGTCGACCTGCTCGATCAGGTAGTGGTCGTTCCAGTGCCGGACGGCCGCGCCCGCGTACCGGGGCAGGGCGGCCTGGGCACCGGCGAGCATCGCCGCACGGCCCGCCAGCCGCTCGCCGCGGTGGGCGTGGTCGGTGACCCCGTCCTCGGTGAACGTCTGGACATAGCCCTCGACGTCCAACGCGTCGAGCAGCCGCATCTGGCCGGCGTAGAACGTCATGACCTCGACGTAGACCTGCGCATTCACCGTCGGCACTGCGGACACTGTGGACACTGCGGGCTCCTCCCCTGCTCGGACACCGCAACAATGGTTGGGTGGCCTGGAAGCTCGCTGGAGGACGGGCACATCGAGCCCGCTTCGATCGGGCGTCAAGCCCGCGGCGCCAGTCTCGTGTGGACGAACGTTCCCAGCGCACGAGGAGGCGCCATGTCCGAGGAAGTCCCGAACGTCGCCAAGACGGTGACCGTGCCGGTACCGGTCGACGAGGCGTTCGACACGTTCGTCCAGCGGCCGCTGGAGTGGTGGCCGCCGGCCCACGTCTTCGTCCGCGACCGTCAGTCGATCACGATCGAGCCGCGCGCCGGTGGCCGCTACTACGAGCGCGGCGCCGACGGCACGGAAGTGGCCTGGGGCACGGTCGTCGAGTGGCGCCGCCCGTACCGGCTCGTGCTGACCTGGCGAGTGGGCCCGAACTGGCAGCCGGTCTTCGACGACGAGCGGGCGAGCCTGATCCGCGTCGACTTCACCGCGATGGGACCGAGCCGCACCCTCGTCACCCTCACGCACGCCGAACTGCACCGCCACGGTGAGATCGCGCCGGCCATCCACCGAGCGCTCGACGGCCCCAGCCCCGGCGAGACGCTGGCGCGGTTCGCCGAGGTCATCGGCAGGCGGGCATCGCGGCCCGCCTGACCAGAACCGCGCCCGTCCCGTTGATACCGCACACGTCGGTGTGCGGTATCAACCTTGGACTCAATGTGGATCGATCGGAAATGTCAAGGCTTTTCATTCTGCCGGAAAGGCTCCGTTGTGGACGGACGTCATCCGGCGAACTGCTGCTCGATCTGCCTGCCCGCGAGAAAGGCGTCGAGGTCCGAGTCGGAGTTGAGGATCGCGCTGTGCAGCCTGCGTAACCGCATGGACGGTTCGACGCCGAGTTCCTCGGTGAGCGTGCCCCGCAGGGCGCGGTATGCCTCCAGCGCACTCCATTGCCTGCCGGAGCGGTAGAGCGCGATCATGTACTGGCCACAGATGTTCTCGTGCATCGGGTACTGCGCGGTCAGCATGGCCAGCTCGCTGAGCAGCGCCTGGTGGCGGCCAAGGCGCAGGTCGGCGTTGATCCGGGACTCGAGCACCCCCAGGCGGCTTTCCTGCAGCCTGGTGACCTCCATACTCAGCCGCACGCCGGTCTGCACGTCGACGAGGAACGGTCCACGCCAGACGGCGAGCGCCGAGCCCAGCAGGCTCGACGCGGAGTCCAGGCGGCCGATCTCCAGTGCGCGCTGGCCGGTCGTGGCCAGCCGCTCATAGGTCCGGATGTCGACGTTCTCCTCGGGAACTTCGAGCGTGTAGCCGCCGTAGCGGGTGACGAGGACGTCCTTGGCCCCGCTGTTGCCGTCGCGCAGCGCGGCGTCGATCTTGCGGCGTACTTGCAGCACATAGGTCTGCAGGGTGGTGAGCGCACTGCGCGGCGGCGCCATCCCCCATAACTCCTCGATGAGCGTGGGCACGGTGACCACGTGACCCGCCTGCACGGCCAGCAGGGCGAGCAACTGCCTCGGCTTGCCGGCGGTCGGCGTGATGGACACCCCGTTTTCCATTGCCTCCAACGGTCCTAGTACCTTGATCTCCATCGAATTGCGCCCCCAACGTAGTAGTCAATGTCCAGGAACTGCATCCATGCACACGGCTCGCTGTTGTGGATCCTGGCCGTCACGGACAAGCCGTCCGGCCCGAGCAGGTCGATGTCGAGAACGGCAACATCGGGTTCGGCTCCGGCAGTCCCCCTGGATGATTTCGGTGCCGGATAACACTTTCGCGATCACCCGTAGGTGCGGTCACTGGTTCAGCGGGGCGACGAAAGAGATCCGCCCATTCGAACTTCGTTGACAGCCACACGCTGACCACCGCCCCCGTTTCGTTCTTACACTACGGGCAAACATGTCGGCAAGAATTTGCACCGAACGGAATGATTCACTCCGCAAAGTGGCAAAACCCCGGCCATTCAACACAACCGGTGGACCGGTCCATCAGGGGTCCACAAAGGACAATAAGTGTCCAGTGCGTTGTAGACGTTCGGCCTCGAGTGGACCAACCGCAGCCGGTCGGCCGGGACCGGTCGAATCGGACGCTCACCGGTAGCCGCGCCACCAGGACGCGCTTGTCCAGGGTGCGGCGTGGCCGTCTCGCTCCCCCGGCCCGCTGCGCTGCCGCGCCAGCACGGCCACAACGACCGCGGGCTCCACATCGTCCGGCACTCCATGAACGACGCGCAGCCCGTCGATCTGCGGCATCTCCTCGTCGATGACGTCGCGGATCT
>CBIMJO010000696.1:0-5765 GCA_966244135.1 uncultured Actinocrispum sp.
ACCCGAGACCGACGCCGTCGCACCGGCCGCCCCGGAGAAACCGGCCCGCAAGCAGAAGGAGATCCTGTCCGAGGGCAAGCGGGCCGAGCGCAAGCTGGGCTGGCTGCTGTGCGCGCCCGCGGCGATCGTGATGGTCCTGGTCACCGCGTGGCCGATCATCTACTCGATCTGGTTGTCGTTGCAGCGCTACGACTTGCGGTTCCCCAACGCCACCCAGTTCGTGGGCTTCGAGAACTACGCCACGGTGCTGGGCAGCAGCTACTGGTGGAACGCGTTCGGCATCACCGCGCTGATCACGGTGATCTCCGTGGTGATCGAGCTGGTGCTGGGCATGACGCTCGCGCTGATCATGCACCGCACCATCCTCGGCCGCGGCCTGGTGCGCACGGTCACCCTGATCCCGTACGGGATCGTGACCGTGGTGGCGGCCTTCTCGTGGAAGTACGCGTGGCAGGACACCACCGGGTACCTGGGCCAGCTGCTGGCGCCGGGCGACGACCTGCTCAGCGAGAAGGTGCCGTCGTTCCTGATCGTGGTGCTGGCCGAGGTCTGGAAGACCACGCCGTTCATGGCGCTGCTGCTGATGGCCGGTCTCGCGCTGGTCCCGGACGACCTGCTCAAGGCCGCGGCGATGGACGGCGCGAGCGCGTGGCAGCGGTTCACCAAGGTGATCATCCCGGTGATGAAGCCGGCCATCCTGGTGGCGCTGCTGTTCCGCACGCTCGACGCGTTCCGCATCTTCGACAACCTCTTCGTGCTCACCGCGGGCACGTCGTCGGTGTCGGTGCAGACCTACAACAACCTGATCCGCGGGCTCAACCTCGGCATCGGCTCGACGATGTCCGTGCTGATCTTCATCACGGTGGCGATCATCGCGTTCCTGTTCATCAAAGTGTTCGGTACCGCGGCACCGGGCTCGGATCCGGGAGGTAAGCGCTGATGGCGACCGTCGCCATACGGACACCGGGCCGGGTGACCCGGTGGACCATCGTCAACGTCATCGTCGTGGTCTACGCGCTGACGCCGGTGCTCTGGATCCTGTCGCTGTCGTTCAAGACCAAGGACACGCTCACCGACGGCAGCTTCATCCCGCAGTCGTGGACGCTGCAGAACTACGCCGACATCTTCCAGACCACGGACTTCCTGCGGGCGTTGGTCAACTCCATCGGCATCGCGCTGATCGCCACGCTGATCGCGGTGGTGCTCGGCACGATGGCCGCGTACGCCATCGCCCGGCTGGAGTTCCCCGGCAAGAAGGCACTCGTCGGGATCTCGTTGCTGATCGCCATGTTCCCGCAGGTCTCGCTGGTGTCGCCGCTGTTCAACATGGAACGCGGGCTGGGCATCTTCGACACCTGGCCGGGCCTGATCCTGCCGTACATCACCTTCGCGCTGCCGTTGTCCATCTACACGCTCTCCGCGTTCTTCCGGGAGATCCCGTGGGAGCTGGAGAAGGCGGCCAAGATGGACGGTGCCACCCCGGCGCAGGCGTTCCGCAAGGTGATCGCGCCGCTGGCGGCGCCCGGCGTGTTCACCACGGCCATCCTGGTGTTCATCTTCTGCTGGAACGACTTCCTGTTCGCGATCTCGCTGACGTCGACGAACGCGGCGCGGACCGTGCCGGCCGCGCTGCAGTACTTCACCGGTGCGTCGTACTTCGACGACCCGACCGGGACGACCTCGGCCGCGGCGGTCGTGATCACCATCCCGATCATCCTGTTCGTGTTGTTCTTCCAGCGTCGCATCGTCGCGGGGCTGACCTCCGGCGCCGTGAAGGGTTGATCATGGCTGAAATCATTCTCGACAAAGTCACCAAGCGGTACCCGGACGGCGCGCTCGCGGTGTCCGAAGTGGACATCCAGATCGCCGACGGCGAGTTCATCATCCTGGTCGGCCCGTCCGGCTGCGGGAAGTCCACCACGCTCAACATGATCGCCGGCCTCGAGGACATCTCCGAGGGCGAGCTGCGCATCGACGGCCAGCGGGTGAACGAGAAGGCGCCGAAGGACCGGGACATCGCCATGGTGTTCCAGTCGTACGCGCTGTACCCGCACATGAGCGTGCGGGAGAACATGGCGTTCCCGCTGCGGCTGGCCAAAGTGGACGACGCCACGGTGCAGCAGAAGGTGGAGGAGGCGGCCAGGACGCTGGACCTGACCCAGCACCTCGACCGCAAGCCGGGCAACCTGTCCGGTGGCCAGCGGCAGCGCGTGGCGATGGGGCGCGCGATCGTCCGCAGCCCCAAGGCGTTCCTGATGGACGAGCCACTGTCCAACCTGGACGCCAAGCTGCGCGTGCAGATGCGGACCTCGCTGTCGAAGCTGCAGAAGCAGCTCGGCACGACGACCGTGTACGTGACCCACGATCAGACCGAGGCGATGACCCTCGGCGACCGGGTCGTGGTGCTGCGCAACGGTCTGGTGCAGCAGATCGGGTCGCCGCAGTTCCTCTACGAGCACCCGGCCAACCTGTTCGTGGCCGGCTTCATCGGGTCGCCCTCGATGAACTTCCTGCCGGCGACGCTGGAGGAGGGGCGGATGAACTCGCCGCTGGGCCAGTTCGCGCTGACCGACCGGATCCGCCGGCTCGTCGAAGCCGCTGACGCGCCCCGCGAAGTGATCCTCGGCATCCGCCCGGAGCACTTCGAGGACGCCCACCTCCTCGACGACGTCGCCAAGACCGGCGGTGCCACCTTCACCGCGCACATCGAAGTCCTGGAGTCCATGGGATCGGACAAGTACGCGTACTTCACCGTGGAAGGCGACCAGGCCACCTCCCAGGAGCTGGAGGAGCTGGCCGCCGACTCCGGCTCCGCCGACGTGCCGGCGAGCGGCTCCCAGGTGGTCACCCGCCTGTCCGCCGCGTCCGAGGCGGCCGAAGGCAGCCCACTGGAGATCTGGTTCGACACCGACAAGGTCCAGCTGTTCGACCCGTCCAACGGCAAGAACCTCACCTACGAGGAGTAGGAGTCCCCTCTCGTCAGGCCCGCGTGCTCCGGCGCGCGGGCCTGACGCTTGTGCGCACCGGGATCACTCGTTCAGTCGCCGAAATCGGGCCCGCTGAAGTGCGACTATTACCTGGGGTGATCGTCATGGCGGAGAATGTCACGGTGGGTTGGCAAGTGCCCGTCGATGTCACGGACTGGCAGCTGACCGTGGAGTCGCGGGCGCGGCGGGTGCGAGCGGATCTCGCGGCCCTGCCCGGCAACGACGCGACGGCGGCGGCCCGGACCGCGGCGGCGGTGTCGCTGCGGATCGTGGACGAGGCGCTGCGGAGTGCGGACCGGAAGTGGTGGCGGTCGGGCGCTTCCTGGTGGTCCGGCTGGTACATCGAGCGGGCGTGGCGGGCGCTGCACGAGGCGGAGATCTACCTGGCGGCGGCCGATCCGGAGCCGGCGGGCCACCTGCCGGGACTCCGGGCGCGGATCGGGCTCTACCTCGAGGAAACCGACCCGAGGCGGCTCGCGGTCGAGGCGGAGAACCCGGACCGCGCAGTGGTGATCGACGCGCTGCGAGCGGCCTTCGACGCTTCGGACGACTCGCACGCGGCGGCAAGAGCGTTGCGCAACAAGCTGTTCGTGATCAGCGTGGCCCTGTTCGTGCTCAACTCCGTGCTCGGTCTGATCGGCATCCTCAAGCCCGGCCTGATCCCGATGTGCATCCCGCCCAACCGGGGCACCCTCACGGCCGCCCTCTGTCCAACCGGGACGGCCACCGCCAGCGGCTGGGATGTCTGGCTCGTGCAGCTGTTCGGCGCTCTGGGGGCGACGATCTCCGTTGTCCTGCTGTTGATCCGGCGCAGACCCGACCTGTCGCCGTATGTGCTCGTCGGATACCAGGCGTTGGTGAAGATCCTGCTCGGGTCGGCGCTGGCGGTGGTCGGCATGCTGGCGCTGGGCGCGGGTCTGGTCAGTGGCATCGTCTACGTCGGCTCGCAGGCCGCGCTTCTGTTGTGGGGAGTCATCTTCGGCTACGCCCAGCAGGTCGGTACGAGGCTGCTGGACAACTACGCGGACCGCCTGATGGACCAGGTCCGCCCGTTGCCGGAACGCTTCACACGGTAGCCAAGGCCAGCCGCCGAGCCTGCCATTTGTCCACTTCGGACGTTTCTGCGAGCTTGTACCGGTGCAGGGCGGCCATGTCGATCAGGTTCTTGTCCATTCGCGACAGGGACCCGGTCACCAGGTCCAGGCACGGCCGCACAATGGCGTCAACCGGTGGAACCTCCGTGGTGTTGTGGTAGTCCTCCGCCCATGCGACGTGATAAGCGACCTGGCAGGCGGCCATCGACGGGGACACCGCCCCCAGCGACTGGGCGTGTTCCCAGGCCCACACACCGAACTCCACCTGGGTGGCAACGGGAACGTCCCACCACCGCACCAGAGCCGTTGGGGTGACGGCCATGCAGTTGGCCAGCCACCACGCGTTCACGTCCTCCGGCCCGGGTCTGTTGAAGTAGAACCACTCCCGGCGCTTGCGCGGCGGCATCCTGCTGACCAGGGCCATCATGTCCCGCATCGCGCCCTCCTGGTTGCGATAGCGGTGCCGGACCACGGGCGAGTCGAGGAACGCCGACTTGAGCGACCGGACCTGGCCATCGGCGCCCACCACGACGATCATCTCCGACTCCGGCTGCCAGTGCGTGTGCACGCCGTCCAACGCCGTCGACACGTGAACCAGCGGGACATCAAGCGCGGCAACGAGCCCGGCGAACGGCACCCGGCTGATCCGGACCTCGAACCCCTGTCCCCACAGGCCGCGCTCCAGCGTCCGCCGAGCCCGGTGGAAGGTCACCACGTCGTACTCGCAGGCGGTCTCCCAGCACCTGTGGGCCTCGTCCCGCATCACGCCGTGGATGACCTCCCGGCTGTGGCTCGAGTCGAGGCCGAACAGCGTGCCACTGCGGACAACCTCCGCGAGCGCGTCCATCGGCCCATTGTCCGGCCGGGAAAAGCACTAGATCATCAGAAAGTCCGGTGGTTTCCCCAGTTCACCGCTCCCGGAGGGCCTCGATCACGTCGTCGTCCCACCGGTGCGTCCGCATCAGACGGTACCGGCGCTCGCTGACCGCCAGGTACGCCTCGGCCTCGGTCCGGCCGCCGACCAGCCCGGCCTGCCGCAGCATCGCGACGACGGGGGAGTACTCCTCGACGTACCACCGCGAGGCCACCGTGGGCCGGTCCAGGAACTTGCACTCGTCCTGCATCAGCCGGAACCCCCACGCCTCGACCGTTTCGCTGAGCACCGTGTACCGCCACGGGTCGCCGAGCACGACCGCGGCCCGCGCGGGGCCCGACAACGGCACGCGTTCCAGGAACAGCCGCCGGTCCGCCTTGACGATCAGGTCGCCGCGGAACCGGATGCCCGCCGCGGAGATCTTGGTCCGCACCTCGGTCACGTAGGCCTCGATGGTGTCCTGGCCCAGCGCGAGCGCTACCGACACACGGTGGTGCCCGTCGGACACGAAATGCAGGTCGCCGACCCGGTAGACCTCGATCGGCGGGATCGGCTCGCCGCGCCGCTGCGCGACCGCGAGGCGCTCCCAGCGTTCCCGCATCCGCCCGGAGGTCGGCCGGAACCGGCGGTCGAAGTCGCGGGTGCGGTCCACGCTGCCGACGATCGAGTCCAGCCGGATCACCCGCGGCCCGATCCGCCGTTCGCCCTGCCGGCCGAGCGCCTCGACCACCTCGTTGAACGGCAGCATGATGTTGACGTCGTCGGGTTCCCGGCGCAGCCACGCGGCCAGCCGGGACAGCACCTGCCTGC
>CBIMJO010000697.1:0-5761 GCA_966244135.1 uncultured Actinocrispum sp.
AGCAGCGGCGCCAGCACCTTCTGGCGGCGGCGATCGAGCTCTACGGCCGCCGCCCGTACGAACAGGTGTCCATCGATGACATCGCGGCGGCCGCGGACGTGTCGCGGGCGCTGCTGTACCGGTACTTCTCCAGCCCGGCCGAGATCTACCTGGCGTCGCTGCGGTTCGCCGCGGACGGTCTGATCGCCAAGTTCGCCGCTCCCTGCGAGGGCACCCTGCTGGAGCAGCTGCGGTCGCTGATCGGGGAGTTCATCGCGTTCGCCGAGGCGCACGAGACCGCGTTCGTGGCGTTGCTGCGCGGTGGATCCGTTGTGGCGACAGCGGAAACGGGCGCCGTGGTGGACGATGTCCGGCGGCACGCGGTGGCCGAGATCCTGTCGCGGACCGGTGTCACCGACCCGACACCGCTGGCGTTGCTGACGTTGAACTGCTGGACCGCCGTGGTCGAAGGCACGACGTTGACCTGGTTGCAGGAGCGGAACCTGCCGCGCGCCGAACTCGAGGACTGGCTGGTGGACCAGCTCATCGCCATGGTCTCGGCGACCGCGGCCCGTGATCCGGCGGTCGCGAAGGTGGTCACTGAGGCCATATCTCGGCAATGACGCCGGCGACCTCGGTGACCACGCCCTTGTCCGGTTCGGGCTGGGCGTGCAGCATGCCGGTGGCCATCTCGATGTAGCGCAGGACGATGTCGTCGAGGCTCAGCGGGCCGTCGGGGGAGTACCAGCGGGAGATCCCGCCGCACATTTCCAGCAGTGCCAGCCTCGCGACCCCGGGTGCGCGCGTGTGGAACCTTTGCTGTGCGCAACCGTCCTCAATGGCCTGTTGCCAGAACGCCTCGTACTGGTCACGGAGCTTGAGGATCTCCTTGTGCGGCTGGGGAGACAGCGCGCGCATCTCGTTGTCGACCACGCGCGTCTCCAGCCGCTGGACCGCGTGGGTCATGACGTGCAGGGCGACGAGCTTGGCGAGGCGTTCCTGGGCGTTCTCGGTCCTGGCGATCCTGGCCGCCGCGGTGATCAGCCGGGTCAGGCTCTCCCGCATGATCGCGACGAGCAGATCCTCCTTCGTGCCCATGTAGTGGTACAAGGTCGCCGAGGACAGGCCGGCGGACAGGGCCAGGTCGCGGATCCCGGTGCCGTGGAAGCCCCGCGCCGCGAACAGTTCCAGCGCCGCCCGGCGGACTCGTCGCTCCGTGGTCACACTGTGCTCCTGCTCTCTTGACCGCACGGTAGCCCAGACTTAGTGTCGAGTCTATCGATCGATCGATCGAACCCTATGGGAGCGAGCGAGTGACAGTCGACTACACCTGCGCGGACGGGATCGCACAGATCCACCTCAACCGGCCGGACCGGCTCAACGCCGTGGTTCCCGCGCTGGTCGAGGGCCTGTTGGCGGGCTTTGAGCGGGCCGCTTCGGACGGTGCGCGCGCGATCGTGCTCGCTGGGCGGGGGCGGGCTTTCTGCGCCGGGCACGATCTGAAGGAACCCGTCCCGGCCGAGACCTTGGCCCAGACCCAGGCGCGGCTGTGGTCGCTCCAGGACGTGACCCTGGCGGTGCGGCGGTTCCCCGGGATTGTGATCTCCGCCGTGCACGGGTACGCGCTCGGGGCCGGCTGCGAGTTCGCGTTGGGCTGCGACCTGATCGTGGCCGCGGCTTCGGCGCAGTTCGGATTTCCCGAGGTCGGGGTGGGGCTGAGCGTCACCGGCGGGATCTCGGCGTTGCTGCCGCGGATGGTGGGGCTGCCGCGGGCCAAGGAGCTGTTGCTGCTGGGGGACCGGATCTCCGCTGCGGACGCTTTGTCGTGGGGATTGATCAACCGGGTGGCTCCGGACGGGGAGCACCTCGATGCCGCACTGTCGATCGCGGAGGAGATCGTTGCGAGACCGCCGGTTGCCGCGAGCCTGGCGAAACAGGTGCTGGATCTGGGCGCGGACGCGAACCTGGACCAAGCCCTGGCCACCGAAGTGCAGCACGCGCTCCTGACCAGCGTCTCGGGGGAGAACGACGGGCCTCGGACGGAGTTCGGCCGTGGCTAGCGGGCGGTGGACGGCCGTGCGAATGGACCGTTCGCGCGTGCGAGTGGGCCGTTGGCACGTTTGTGGATCCCCTGAATCCCAATCGTACGTGGGGGTTGGAGCGGTGTTCGTGGAGGGGGCTGGTCGGGGTGCTTGACCTCGTTGAGGTTGTGGGGCGGGCTGTCCGGTTGTGGCCGGAGCGGGTTGCCTGGACGTTCGATCCGGGGCTGCGGTTCACGTTCCTGGAGGTCGACGAGCTTTCTTCCGGGTACGCCCAGTTCTTGCGGGAGCTTGGGGTCGGCGCGGGGGACCGGGTCGGCGTGATGATCCGCAACCGGCCCGAGTTTCCGTTGGTGTGGCTGGCTTTGGCGAAGCTGGGTGCCGCTATGGTGCCGGTCAACGTGAAGTACCGGAGCGTGGACGCCGGGTTCGTGCTGCGGGGCGTCAAGACCGTTGTGGCGGAACGGGAGTTCGAGCCGCTGCTCGCCGAGGTCGGCGTGCCGGTTGTGTCCTTTGTGGAGGATCTGGAGTCGCTTGCGGGGTTCGAGCAGGGGCCGGTTGACCCCGCGCAGACCGTGAACGTGCAGTACACCTCCGGAACGACAGGCAACCCAAAGGGGTGCGTGCTGTCGCACCGGTACTGGATGGAGCTGGCCGGCAGCCTGGTGGAGCAGTTTCCGCGGCTCACCGAGCACGACGTGATGCTGACTGCGCAACCGTTCCACTACATCGATCCACAGTGGAACGTCGTCGCCGCGCTGCTGAGCGGGGCGGAGCTTGTTGTGCTGGACGGGTTTCACCCGTCGAGCTTCTGGGCCAAGGTCCGGGAGCACCGGGTGACCTACTTCTACTGCCTCGGCGCGATGCCCACCCTGCTGCTCAAGATGCCGCCCGACACCAAGGACAAGGAGCACCGGGTGCGCGTGGTGCAGTGCTCGGCGATCCCGCCCGGCAAGCACCGTGAGCTCGAGGAACGGTGGGGTGCCGGCTGGTACGAGGCGTTCGGGATGACCGAGACCGGCGCGGATATCCGGGTCACCGACGAGGACCACGACGATCTGGTGGGCACCGGGTGCCTGGGGCGGCCGATGCCGCACCGGGAGGCCAAGATCGTCGACGGCGAGCTGTTGCTGAGCGGCCCCGGGATGATGGACGGCTACCTCGGGCTGCCGGATGTGTTCGAGGACGGCTGGTTCCGCACCGGTGACCTGGCCCGGATCGACGAGCAGGGCCGCGTCTACCACCTGGGCCGCAGCAAGGACATGATCCGCCGCAGCGGCGAGAACATCGCCGCGCACGAGGTCGAGGGCGTGCTGATGAGCCACCCGGGGGTCCGGCTGGCGGCGGTGATCGGCGTCCCCGACGAGATCCGCGGCGAGGAGGTCAAGGCGTTCATCGTCGGCACGGCGACCCAGCAGGAGCTGGAAGAGCACTGTGGACAACTGCTGGCGGGCTTCAAAGTGCCGCGCTACTGGGAGTTCAGCGACGACCTGCCGCGCACGCCGTCCGAACGCGTCGCCAAGCACCTGCTCGACCGGAGTGTGCCGTGAGCTTCAGCTGGGACAGCCAGGTCTACTTCGACGAGCTGGACCTCAACGGCACCCTGCACAACGCCCGGTTCGCGCTGCACGTCGAACGCGCCCAGTCGGCGCTGTTCGAGCAACTGGGCAAGCAGTGGCACAGGTTCGCCGACCGCGACCCCGACTTGCACTACGTGGTACGGGAACTGCACGTGGAGTTCCTCAACGCCGTGACGGCACCCGGCCCGATGCGGGTGGAGATCACCGCCGACAAGATCGGGACCACCAGCGCGGTGTACGGGTTCCGGTGCGGCGACGAGACAACGTACGCCCAGGGCCACCGTGTGATCGTCAAGGTGGATCCGGAGACCGGCAAACCCGTGCCGTGGAGTCCTTGGTACCGGGAGATGTTCGCGGAGCTGCAGAGATGATCCAAGCCGACCTGCTGTTGACCAACGCCGAAGTCGTCACCCTCGACGGTCCGAACGCCAGGCACATCGCCATCCTCGGCGACCGGATCGTCGCCCTGGAAGAGGTCCCGGCGAAACAGGTGATCAACCTCGGCGGCGCCACCGTCACGCCCGGGTTCCACGACGCCCACAACCACATGGCCTGGTACGGGCTGACACAGTCCGAAGTGGACCTCAAGGTCGACAGCCTGGACGAGCTGTACGCTCGCATCCGCGCCCGCGCACAGGAAGCCGCCGAGGGCGAGTGGATCGTCGGCGCGGGCTACGATCAGAACAAGACCGGCGGCCACCCCACCCGCGACGGCCTCGACCGGGCCGCACCCGGCCGGAAGGTCTGGCTCAAGCACACCTCCGGGCACATGTGCGTGGTCAACACCCCGGTCCTGCAGGAACTCGGGCTCGCCAGCACCGCGAAACAGGTCGAAGGCGGCCTGGTCGTGACCGACGAGCAAGGCCGGCCGACCGGTCTGCTGCAGGAGCGCGCCCAGCAACTCGTCAGCCCGCTCGTGCTGCCGTACCCGATCGACACCCTCGTTGCCGCGATCGACATCGCCGGGCGGCACTACCTGCGCGAAGGCATCACCAGCGTGGTCGAGGCGGGCATCGGCGGCGGCTGGATCGGCAAGAGCCCGATCGAGTTCGCCGCGTACCAGAAAGCCCGGGAACTGGGCAGACTCCACGTCCGCGTGGAGCTGATGGTCGCCATCGACGCCCTGCACCAGCTGACCGGCCACGCGGACGACGACGTCGTGCTCGGCCTGGATCTGGGGCTGCGCACCGGGATCGGCGACGACTGGCTGCGGATCGGCCCGGTGAAGATCTTCTCGGACGGCTCGCTGATCGGCCGGACCGCGGCGATGACCCAGGACTTCGCCGACAGCCCAGGAAATCGCGGCTTCCTGCAGAACGACGCCGGCATCCTGACCGGCCAGATCGTCAACGCGCATCGCTCCGGCTGGCGCGTGGCGACGCACGCGGTCGGCGACGCGGCCATCGACCTCGTGCTCGACGCGTACGAAGCCGCCGCGAAACGGTATCCCCGCACCGATCCGCGGCACCGGATCGAGCATTTCGGTGTCGTGCGGCCCGATCAGGTCATCAGGGCGGCCGAGCTGAACGTCGTCCCCGTGCCGCAGGGCAGGTTCGTCAACGAGATCGGCGACGGCATGCTCAAGGCGCTGGGCCCGGACCGGGCGAAAGGCGCGTACCGGCACCGCAGCCTGCTCGACGCGGGCATAGTCGTGCCGGGCAGCTCCGACCGGCCCGTGGTCGACGGCGCGCCCCTGCTCGGCATGCACGACATGGTCAACCAGGTCACCGCGTCCGGCGTGCCGTTCAGCCCCGGCGAGGCGGCGACCGGGCTGGAAGCGTTGCGCGCGTTCACCTACGGCTCCGCGTACGCGAGCGGCCAGGAGGACCGCAAGGGCACGCTGACGCCCGGCAAGCTCGCCGACCTCGTGGTGCTGTCGGGCAACCCGGCGACGGTCGACCCGGCGCGGATCAAGGACATCCAGGTGCTGCGGACCATGGTGGGCGGGGTGTTCCGGTGAACCTGGTCCCCGCCGGCACCCTCGGCCCGAGCGCCCGCGACGATCTGCGCGCGATCTACGAACAGAGTTTCGACGAACGCCTCCGGTCGCCCTTCGACGATCTCCTGCGGGACACCGTTCTCGTGCCGGCCGATCCGCACCCGCACGGAATGGCGGTCGTGCGGGAACTCGGCCCGACCGGCTGGGTCTTTCTGCGTTACTTC
>CBIMJO010000698.1:0-5736 GCA_966244135.1 uncultured Actinocrispum sp.
CGCCGCCGCGGGCGATGCGGCCCAGATCGACCGGTGGGTCCGGCCGACGCTCGAAGGTCACTTGATCGGGTCATTGGCGGTGACCGAACCCGACGGCGGCTCCGACGTGGCGAACGTCCGGACGACCGCCAAGCGCGACGGCGACGAGTACATCGTCAACGGCGCCAAGACGTTCATCACCTCCGGCTGCCGCGCCGACTTCGTCACCACCGTCGTGCGCACCGGCGAACCGGGCGCGCACGGCATCTCCCTGCTGGTCATCGAGCGCGGCACGCCCGGCTTCGAGGTCTCCCGCAAGCTGGCCAAGATGGGCTGGCTCTGCTCGGACACCGCGGAACTGTCCTTCGTGGACTGCCGGGTGCCCGCGGCCAACCTCGTCGGCACCGAGAACCAGGGGTTCATCCAGGTCGCGCAGCACTTCGTCACCGAACGGCTGTCGCTGGCCGTACAGGCCTACGCGGCCGCCCAGCGCTCGCTGGACTTGACCCTCGACTGGTGCCGCACTCGTCAGACGTTCGGTCGTCCCTTGATCTCCCGCCAGCTCGTGCAGCACACCCTCACCGACATGGCCCGCAAGATCGACGTCGCGCGGACGTACACGCGCAGCATCGCCGAGCGGTTCGTCGCCGGTGAGGAGGTCATCGCGCAGGCCTGCTTCGCCAAGAACACCGCGGTGGAGGCGGGCGAGTGGGTGGTGGACAAGGCAGTCCAGCTGCACGGCGGGCTGGGCTACATGCGCGAGGCCGAGATCGAACGGCAGTACCGGGACATGCGGATCTTGGGTATCGGCGGCGGCACGACCGAGATCCTGACAGGCTTGGCCGCGAAGCGATTGGGGTACACGGGATGAACTTCGTCGAGTCCGAGGAGCGGCAGGCGCTGCGCAAGGCTGTCCACGACCTGGGCAAGCGCTATGGCCACGAGTACTACAACCGCATCGCCCGCGAGGGCGGGCACACCACCGAGCTGTGGCAGGAGGCCGGCAAGCTCGGGTACCTCGGTGTGGCCGTGCCGGAGGAGTACGGCGGCGGCGGTGGCGGGATCGGCGACCTCGCGGCGGTCTGCGAGGAGCTGTCCGCGGCCGGCTGCCCGTTGCTGATGATGGTGGTGTCGCCCGCGATCTGCGCCACGATCATCGCCCGGTTCGGCACCGGCGAGCAGAAGCAGGAGTGGCTGCCGAAGTTCGCCGAGGGCACGGTGACCATGGCGTTCGGCATCACCGAGCCGGACGCGGGCTCGAACTCGCACAAGCTGACCACCACCGGCCGCCGGGACGGCGGCGACTGGATCCTCAGCGGGCAGAAGGTGTTCATCTCCGGCGTGGACAACGCCGACGCCGTGCTGATCGTGGGCCGCACCGAGGACGCCAAGACCGGCAAGCTCAAGCCCGCGCTGTACATCGTGCCGACCGACGCGCCGGGGTTCACCTACCAGCAGATCCAGATGGACATGGTGTCGCCGGACCGGCAGTTCACCCTGTTCCTGGACGACGTCCGGCTCCCGGCGAGCGCGCTGGTCGGGTCCGAGGACGCCGCGCTGGCGCAGCTGTTCGCGGGCCTGAACCCGGAGCGGATCATGGCCGCCTCGTTCGCGACCGGCCTGGGCCGTCTCGCCCTGGACAAGGCCGTCGAGTACGCCAAGACCCGCAACGTCTGGGGTGCGCCGATCGGTGCGCACCAAGGGGTTTCGCACCCGCTCGCCGATGCCCGGATCAACATCGAGCTGGCCCGGCTGATGACCCAGAAGGCCGCCGCCCTGTACGACGCGGGCGACGACATGGCCGCGGGCGAGGCCGCGAACATGGCGAAGTACGCCGCCGGCGAGGCCGCGGTCAAGGCCGCCGACCAGGCCCTGCAGACCCATGGTGGCAACGGGGTCGCGAGCGAGTACGGTCTTGGGGCGCTCGCGGTCGCCGCACGGGTGAGCCGGATCGCACCGGTGAGCCGGGAGATGATCCTGAACTTCATCGCCCAGCACAGCCTGGGCCTGCCCAAGTCGTATTAGTCCGCCTAGGAGCGAAATTGGCGCGAGAGCCACAGCAGGACCGCAGCCGGGCCACCCGGCAACGGTTACTGGAAGCCGCCATCGAATGCCTGGCCGGGGTCGGCTGGGCGGGCAGCACTGTGGCTGTCGTCGCCGAGCGCGCGGGTGTGTCCCGCGGCGCGGCGCAGCACCATTTCCCGACGCGGGAAGACCTTTTCGCGGCGTCGGTGCAGTACGTGAGCGATGTCCGGACCCAGTGGATCCGGCGGCACAGCTCGGATCTGCCCTCGGGCACCGAACGCACGCGCGCGGTGGTGGACCTGGTCGTGCGGATGTACACCGGCCAGGTTTTCCGTGCGGCGCTTCAGTTGTGGGTGGCGGCGAGCTCGGACGAGCAGCTGCGCGAGCTCGTCGTCCCGCTGGAGGCGCACGTCGGCCGTGAGGCGCACAAGCTCGCGGTGGAACTGCTCGGCGTGGACGAAACCACCCCGGGCGTCAGGGAAACCGTGCAGGCGACACTGGATCTGGCGCGCGGCCTGGGATTGGCGAACCTGCTCACCGACGACAGCAAGCGCCGCGCGGGCATCGTCCAGCGCTGGTCGCAGATGCTCGAGCAGACCCTGAACATGGCCGTGCGCTAGCGCCAGGGCATCGAGGCAAGGCGCCTTGCCTCGAGAACCCTCGCATCAGGCCAGTTTCAGGCTCATCCGGCGCTGGTCCGGATCGATCGCCACGATCCGCACCCGCAGGTCGGTGCCCTCCGCGGGCTGCTCGCCCGGCAGCAGGCCGTGCACGCCCTCGGCCAGCTCGACGAACGCGCCGAACGGGACCACCTGCGCGACGCGTCCACTGAGGACGCCGCCACTCGCGTGCGCGGCAACGAACTGCGCGAACGTGGTGTCATCGTTGGGTGTCATGTTCTCACCTCCTCCCCACCACTCGATGTCCATCGAAAGTGGTGGAGGCGGCGGGCCCCTGGCCCGCCGGGTGATCACGACAGCGCCGGATTACCGTTCTGTGAATGGCACTTGGCCGACCCGGCAGTCACGGGCACGACCATAGCAGAGCTTCACAGGCGTTCCAAGACCACCGGCAGTCCATCCGATGGCAACGGCAGCGCGGTCGCGTCCCACCGCACCACGTACTCCGAGGGGATCGACCACCGGTAGCTCGTCAACATCTGGTGCAGCAACGTCTTCACCTCGAGCATGCCGAAGTGCATGCCGATGCACTTGTGCGCGCCGCCGCCGAACGGCATCCACGCGTACCGGTGCGACTTGTCCTCCCGCCGCGGCTCGGAGAACCGCTCGGGGTCGAACAGGTCCGGTGAGCTCCAGTACTCCGGCAGCATGTGGTTCACCCACGGGCTCAACGCGACCATCGTGTTCGCCGGCACGAAGTGACCGAGCAGCTCGGTGTCCCGCACGGTCTTGCGCGCCAGCGACGGCACCGGCGCCACCAGCCGCAGCGCCTCCTTGATCACCAGCTCCAAGTCCCGCAGGCCTTCCAGCGCGTCGATGTCCAGCGGCCCCGGCCCGGCCGCCTGGCACTCCGCGCGGACCCGGTCCTGCCACTCGGGATGCTTGCCCAGGTAGTAGGCGACCGCGGTGGTGGTGATGGTGGACGTGTCGTGCGCGGCCATCATCAGGAAGATCATGTGGTTCACGACATCGTCGTCGGTGAACGCGTCCCCGTTGTCGTCGCGCGCGTGGCACAGCCCGGCGAACAGGTCGTTGGAGTCGCTCTCCCGTTTCGCGGGAACGTTGCGGCGGAAGAACTCCTCGAGCACCTTCCGCCCGCGCAGGCCCGCGTTCCACCGTCCACCAGGCACCGGGAACCGCACCAGGGCCGTGCCCGCGCGGACGGTGTCGATGAACGCCTTCGTCAGCTCGGCCTCTTTGCCGCCGAAATCCGACGCCATGAAGACGCGGGCCGCGATGTCCAGGGTCAGCTGCTTCATCGCCGGATACACCGTGAAGTTCCCTGGCTGCCAAGCGGAAACTCCGTCGCGAGCGGTGGAGGCGACGTGTGAGAGGTACCCGGTGAGCCGCGGCCGGGTGAACGCCTGCTGCATCAGCCTGCGGTGGAACATGTGCTCGTCGAAGTCCAGCAACATCAGGCCACGCCTGAAGAACGGGCCGATGAAGTAGCTCCAGCCCTGCTGGGAGAACGACTTGTCCTTGTTGGTCAGGATGGCCTGGATGGCGTCCCCGCCGGCGACCGCGACGATCTTCACCCCGAACGCCCGCATCCACGACACCGGCCCGAAAGCCTGGTAGCGGGCCAAGGCGAAGTCCAGGCCCAGCCGCAGGGCCTCCAGTGAGTGGCCGATCAGCGGGACGCCGCTGTCGCCCCGCACCGGGAGCAGCTCCGAACCGGCCGGCGGGTCCGCCAGCTCGCGCACCGGCCAGTCCTTGTTCAGCAACCACTTGTCGAAGCTGGTCGCGCCGGGGGTGTGGCTCGTGCTCCGGACCGCCGCGCTCAGGTTCGGTGAAGCAGACATCGGGTATCAGCCTCTCGTCATCGACCCGCCCGCGGTCAGCACCGCCGTCGACAGGCCGGTCAGCTCGGCCACCAGCCCTGGCCGGGCGGCGATCCGGGGTGTCCTGGTCAGGTCGTTCACGATCGTCAGCGCCGCGTGCACCGTGATCCGAGCTTCCGGCTCGGCCAGTCCCGGCGCAACGGTTCTCAGCAACGTCACCCATTCGGCGACGTACGCCCGCTGCACGCGGACCAGTTCCTTGCGGTCGCGGTCGGCCAGCTCGGCGACCTCGCCGGCGAACACCCCCAGCAGGTCCTCCGACCGCAGCACGATGTCCACATAGGACCGCACCAGTCCGGAGAGTGCCTGCTCCGGCGCGGAAGCGCTCTCGATGGCGCCACGCGCGGCGACCATCAGCCGGTCGGCCATCCGGTAGCCGGCCGCCGCCAGCAGCTCGGCCTTGCCGCCGAAGTGCCGGTACACGCTCGGCCCGGCGATCCCGGCCGCCGCGCCGATGTCCTCCATGCTCACGTCGCGGTACCCGCGCTCCCGGAACAACCTCGTCGCCGCGGCGAGCAGTTCCTCCCGCCGGGACGGCACGCTCGCCGGGCGTTTCCAGGCCAGCTGGGCGACCGGTTCGGCGGTGGCGATCTCGCCGGCCAGCACTCCCTGTGCGAGACCGCCGAGGAACTGCTCGAACCGTCTTCGCGGCACGGTGACGTGGTGGTCGGCCACGCTGCCGAACACGCTCAACGTGGCCCAGCACAACATCTCGGCGTGGTCGTAGGACAGCGCGGGCCGGGCGTCGCGCAACGCGGAGACCCAGTCGCCGAGCAGCTCCGCCCCCCGCTTGAGGATCTTGACCTGGTCGGCCTTGTCCAGGTGGCGGCCCTGCCAGCGCCAGAGCGCGGTGACCTCACGCCGCTCCACCGCCAGCGCCGACACGGCCTCGACCAGCGAGTCCAGCGGCCGCTCGCGGGCCAGCGCCTGGTCGGTGACCAGCCCGAACCGGTCGATGCCGGACAGCAGGACGTGCGCCAGGACGTCCTGCTTGCTGCGGAAATGCCGGTAGACCGCGGGCCCGGTGACCCCGGCCGCGGCGGCGATGTCGTTGACGCTCACCCCGTGGTAGCCGTGCCGCCGGAACAGCTCCGCGGCAGCGTCGGTCAGCTGCTCCTTGCGGTTGCGCGGCCGGCTTGCCACCTGTCCTGTGACCTCCGTCTCGGAAATCTGGTACTTACACGCTAAATGACTGTCTTATGCTTGACAAG
>CBIMJO010000699.1:0-5730 GCA_966244135.1 uncultured Actinocrispum sp.
AGAACACCGAATAGAGGATGACGCCGGCCAAAACGACGACGCCGATCCAGACGACGAGGCTGTAGCTGATCACGCGCTTGGCGCCCCAGCGTCCGGAGAGCCTGCCCAGGAGTAGGGCTCCGCCGAAGGCGGCGAACTGGACGATGAGGATGGCGGAGAGCAATGTCTCGTCGGACAGCAGCAGTTCCTTCTCGCCGTAGTCGGCGGCGAGTGCCGTGACCGTAGAAATGCCGTCGTAGTAGACCAGGAATGCGACGAGGAACAGCAGGGATTGCGGGTAGGCGCGCAGCTTGCGGAACGTGTCGCCGAGCTCGCGGAATCCGGCGGTGACCACGGATCCCTCGATCTTGCGCTCGGGGCGGGAACGGGGGAGGTTGCGCAGCAGGAAAACCGGGATGAGGGCGAAGATCGCCCACCAAATACCCGCACTGGACAGGGAAACCCTGGCAAGCAGTGCTTTGTCGTCGATCATGAACGAGAAGACGAAGTTGAGCGCGAGCAGCAGGCCGCCGCCGATGTAGCCGGTGGCCCAGCCGATGGAGGAGATCTTGTCGCGCTGGTCGGCGTCGGCGAGGTCGGACAGCAGGGAGTTGGCGACGACCTTGGCGGCGCTGTAGGTGAGGTAGGCGACGATCAGCAGGATGGAGCCGAGCTGCCAGTCCTTCTCGCCGATGAACCACATCGCGGTGACGCTGAAGGCGCCGAGGTAGCCGAAGGTGAGCAGCATGCCGCGTTTGCGGCCGGTGCGGTCGGCGATGGCGCCCATGACCGGCAGGACGATGAACAGGGAGATGCTGCACAGCGAGATGACGTAGGTGAACAGTGATCCGGGGGCGATGGGGATGCCCAGGACGTGCAGCCTGCCGTTCTCGCCGACGGCGTTCTCGGCGGTGGAGGGCAGGTAGCGGCTCATGAAGACCGTGATGACGGTGGCTTCGAACGTGTGGCTGGCCCACGCGTAGCCGTACCAGCCGAGCCGTTGCCGGCGCAGCTTGCCGCCTGCTTCCGGCGTGGTGAGGACCTCTGTCATGGCCGCCTTCCGGCAAGATCATCTGCTCATCGGGTTGCGGGGACTTTACTGGTAGCGGCCGGGGTAGCGGGCACTTCGGTCCATTCCGGTGCCGGTGCGGTACCGAAAATTCATCTGAACCGGTCTTGCATCGGCTGCGACCTGGTCGTTTGCCGCCGGTAGGTGGTGTTTCGGGTGGGGTTGATAGCAAGGTGGGCGGCGGCGCGCAACGGGAGGTTCGGGAGTAAACGCGCTCTGCCTGGGCGGGTGTTGTGTCCGTTTCCACCGTGTGAGTTACATGTGAGGCGCGTGGGGCTGGGGTGTCCTAGCGTGGCTGACCATGATGAAACGGCTGGTCATGGCTTTGCTTGTGGTCGCTTCAGTCATCACGGCGCTGCCTGGAGGGGCGGCGTGGGCGGATCCGCCGATGTCGAGCTGGGCACGGCTGCGCAAGTGTGAGTCGG
This sequence comes from uncultured Actinocrispum sp., assembly GCA_966244135.1. Lineage (GTDB taxonomy): Bacteria > Actinomycetota > Actinomycetes > Mycobacteriales > Pseudonocardiaceae > Kibdelosporangium. Next base: position 1,474 of record CBIMJO010000699.1, read on the forward strand.
GTGGGCGGTATGACATCCACAACGGCAAGCACTTCGGGGCGTACCAGTTCACGTTGACGACGTGGCGGAGTGTCGGTGGGACGGGCAGTCCGCATCTGGCGCCGGCGGATGAGCAGGACTACCGGGCGTTGTACCTGTACCGGATGCGTGGCTGGCAGCCGTGGGGCTGTGCGCGCAGGCTCGGGTTGAAGGAGGACGGGGACGCGCGCAGCAGGCGGGTGCCGACGTATGCGGAGTCCGCATACATCTGACAGGTAGGACGTTTTTCCCTTCGACCCGGGTTTCAGACGGTCCTGGGCACCGGCCAGACCCCGCGGGCGCGCAGCACGTCGCGCAGGACGCCGGGCTGGTCGGTGACCAGGCCGTCGACGCCGAGGTCGAGCAGGTGGTTCATCTGGGCGGGGTCGTCGATGGTCCAGACGTGCACTTCCATGCCGCGGCGGTGGGCGGCGCTGATCAGGCGGCGGTCGACGACGGTGAGCATGCCCTGGCTGACCGGGACCTGGGCCATCCGGCCGCGGATGGCGCGCCAGGCGCGGGGTGCCCAGAGGCGGCCGGCGGTCCACAGGGCGACGACCGAGCGGGGGCCCATGGAGGTGATCAGCTTGGGGCCGATGCGGCCGCGCAGGCGTTGCAGGCGGGAGTCGGAGAACGACGCGAGGCAGACGCGGTTGACCGCGTTGGTGCGGCGCAGCAGCTCGGCGACCGGCTCGATGGCAGAGTCGGCCTTGACGTCGATGTTGAACAGGGCGTCCGGCAGTTCCTCCAGGACGTCCTCCAGGCGGCTGACCGGTTCGCGGCCGCCGATGCGGGCCTGTTTGACCTTCTTCCAGGGCAGGCGTGCGACGATGCCGCGGCCGTCGGTGGTGCGGTCGAGCGCGTCGTCGTGGTGGACCACTACGACTCCGTCGGCGGTGGCGTGCACGTCGGTCTCGATGTAGGAGTAGCCCTCCTGCACGGCGCGGCGGAACGCGCTGAGGGAGTTCTCCATGCCGCTGAGGTCGCCGAGGTGCCAGCCGCGGTGGGCGAACGCGCGCGGGTACGGTCCGGCCAGGTAGTCATGGTCGTGCACGCTTTGATTGTGTACCGGCGGCGTGGCGTTTGGGTGGCGAGACGATGGACAGATACGGTCGAATGTCATGACGGTGGTTACCGGGGGCCGGACCGACCCGATCTTTTCCGGGCGTGGTGAGCCGCGGCACTGCGGCTGGTGTGGGCGCAGGCTGCCGGAGGAGGACCGGGTGGGGCGGCCGCGGCGCTATTGTGCGCAGCCATGTCGGCAACGTGCTTACGAGCGGCGGGCGGCGTTGCAGCGCAGTGGGCTGCCGGACGACGCGGTGGTGCTGTCCACCGCGGAGCTGGCGGATCTGCAGGACCGGTTGTTCCAGCTGCGGTGCGCGGCGGAGGATGTGGTGACCGCGGCGGCGGACGGGGCCGACGCGGCGGAGCTGGGCAGGCTGGCGGCGCAGATCCTGCGTTCGGCCGATGCGCTGGAGCGTCTGCGCTGACGTGCGTGGTCGGCTACGCTTCGTCGCGACCTGCGTTGTCGAAGTCTGGTGGGCCGAGAACCTGCGAGGGTGTTAGTGAGTGACGACAGCGCCTCAGTGGGCGAGGTGCTGGCGGCCAGCGATATCGCGTTTGCCGTCACCGACCAGCGGTGCCGGGTGAAGTGGGTGAACCCACGGATGGCCGGCCTGCTCGGGTTGTCGCCTGAGCAGAGTTCCGGCCGGTCCCTCCCGGCGTTGCTGGCGGGTGCGCCCGAGTCGCCGGGTGCGGCGGATGTGGTGGTGTCGTGGCGGTCCGGCGACGAGCACCGGTGGCTGGAGGTGTCGTGCACCAGCCTGCCGTCGGAGGATCTGCTGTTCCGTGCGGTGGATGTGACGCGGTGGCGGGATCAGGAGCTGCGGGCGGCCAAGCTGGGGCACCGGCATGAGGATCTGTTGCGGATGGTGGAGGAGGACCCGCTGACGGGTCTGCCCAACCGCCGGGCGCTGACCCGTGAGCTGGAGCGCCAGTTGGCGCTTGGGGTGCGGGGTGCGTTGCTGTTGCTGGATTTGGACAATTTCAAGGACATCAACGATCTGCGCGGGCATCCGGCGGGGGACCGGGTGATGTGCACGCTGGCGAACCTGTTGCGGGACCGGTTGACCGATGGTCAGGTGGTCGGGCGGCTGGGTGGTGACGAGTTCGCGGTGGTGCTGCCGGGTGCCGATGAGCGGGAGGCGGTCGCGGTCGCCGACCGGTTGCGCACGGCGGTGGCGGCGATCCCGTTGAGCGGTGGGTCGGGTGGGACGCGCACGACGATCAGTGCCGGGGTGGCGCGGTTCGATACGGGGGAGTCGTGGCAGGCGATCCTGGCCAACGCCGACCTCGCGCTGTACGCCTCGAAGGCGGCGGGCCGCAACCGGGTGACCGTGTACGAACAGGGTCACTACACCGATACCGCGTTGCGGGTGTCGGTGCTGGACCGGTTGCGCAGTGCGTTGCAGGACGGTGGGTTCGCGTTGCACGCGATGCCGATGGTCAAGCTGACCTCCGGTCGGGTCGTGGGGCATGAGCTGTTGTTGCGGCTGGAGGACAACAAGCATCCGCGGCTGGGCCCGGGGGAGTTCCTGCCCGCGGCCGAGCGCAGCGACCTGGTGCTGGACATCGACCGGTGGGTCGCGGGCACGGCGATCGACGCGTTGGTGGAGCACCCCTACCCGGGGTTGCGGTTCAACGTGAACGTGTCCGGCCGGACGCTGGAGGACGAGGACTTCGGTGACTTCGTGCTCGACCGCATCGCCGCCGCGGGCGTGGCCCCGGGCCGGCTGGGGTTCGAGATCACCGAGACCGCGGCCGTGACGAACCTCGACGCGGCGCGCAGCCTGGCCCAGCAGCTGCGGGCCTCGGGGTGCCGGATCACCCTGGATGACTTCGGATCGGGGTTCGGGTCGTTCGTGCACCTCAAGCAACTGCCGATCACCGGGTTGAAGATCGACGGCGAGTTCGTGCACGGCATCGACTACGGCAGCCGCGACACGGTGCTGGTGAGCGGGATCGTGGACATCGCGCGCGGCTTGGGCCTGTCGGTGGTGGCCGAGTGGGTGGAGCGGCCGACGCAGGTGCAGGCGTTGTCGCGGCTGGGGGTGCGGGTGGCGCAGGGCTTCCACCTGGGTCGCCCTGAGCCGTTGAACGCGTTGCTGGCGCGCCCGAACGTCGGCGGCTGGCCGCAGCGGCCGCAGTCGATGGAGGAAGCCGCGGAACGTGCCCGCGCCGAGAACGCCTAGGCGGCTGGGCGCGTCGCTGGGTCCCGTGGTTGAGCCCGGCTGCTGCCAGGGCAGCAGTCCGGTGTGACGTCCGAGTCGGGGTTCCAGGTGCACGAGCATTCGGTCGTGGCGTTCGCCGATGCGATTGCGTCGAATCCCGTCAGCGTCATCCCTAGTGTGATTGCCGCGACAATGGCGGACCTCTGCAATGAGAACATTCCATTCTCCCCTTGGTGTGAATCACTTCGCCGTCAACGGCCAGGCGGATCTCGACATCCGCGTCCGGCGGCCTGGGAACTAATTGTGTGGTTCCATTGAATTCCGCCCTGACCTTTCCGTTCTGGTCGGTGTGGTATCAGGATGGTGCTGACGGCGGGGTGGCGGCAAAATTTCCGACCAAGTCCGATCACTGCTGGTCAGCGGCTTGGTCTTGAGGTGTGCGGCATTATGCGGTAGCTGTGTGCTGTGGCGACACCGACGAGGAGGCCCACCTTGGTCACCGTTCATTCGGCGCCGTTCGGCGAACCCCCGGACCCCGGTCGCCCTGATTCCCTTGCCGAATTCGCCACACGGCTGCAGGCGCTGCGGGAGTGGTGCGGAATAAGGCTGCGCGCATTGCCGTCGCTCGTCGAAACCGAAATGGCGACGCGGGGTGTGCCGCGCAATGAGGTCAGATGCGCGTATGGGACCGCTCGCGAGATTTTCCGGCCCAGCCCCCAGCGGTACAACGAGACACTGCTTTTCGACGTCGTGCGGGCGTTGCTCAGGACCGCGCACCCGACCCCCGAGACGCTGGAGCGGCAGGTCACCTGCTGGCGGGAGAGCTACCACCGCGCGCGGGGCTCGTTCCCCGAGACGGCGCGGTTCCCCGGGTTCGCCGTCGGCCCGCTGACGACGAGCTGCCGGATCCTCGAAGGCGACGGCGAACGCGCGATCAGCGAGGACGCCGTGCGCGTCACCGTCACCCCCGAAGAGGTCTCGCTTCCGCCGATGGTCGAGCACATGCGTG
>CBIMJO010000700.1:0-5715 GCA_966244135.1 uncultured Actinocrispum sp.
AACCCGGTACGAGGGCCTTCCGGCCGCACGCCCAGCGGAAACCTGGATCCGCCGAATACCCCCACCGAACCTCCGGTCGTAACCGCTAGGGTGCGGGCGTGGCAGCGAAGGTCCGCCGGGTCGCGGCGATCGTGTTGATCAGCCTGGGGGCGGTCGTCACGCTGCTCGCGATCACCCTGGTGATCGGCGCCTACCGGGAGGACGCCGGGCTCAGCGCGCGGTCGGTGAAGACCACGGCGGAGGTGGTCTCGGTCGCGTTCGACCGGACCCTGGTGAAGTACGAGACGCCGGACGGTGCGGTGCACCTGCCGCCGGACGGCGTGGGCTATCCCAGCGGCCTGCAGGTGGGGCAACTGGTCGAGGTGGAGTACGACGAGGCCCACCCGGACCTGGTCAAGGTCGCCGGGCGAGGCGCGTACCTGTCGCTGATGCCGGCCGGCACGCTCGTCCTGTTCACCTGGTTGATCGTCGTCCCGTCGGTGTGGCTGCTGCGCCGCAACCGCAAGGCTCCGGTCCCCGCGGCCACGGAGTGATCACGCGGTGGCCGTCTCCTGCCACCAGCTGAGGACCTCCTCCGACACCCCTGGCGCGGCCACCAGCAGCCCGTCGACCGGCAGCGCGGTGTCCGAGCCATGCCGGTCCCACACGACGGCCCCGGCCTCGATCGCCAGCGCCACGGCCCCGGCAACGTCCCACTCGTGGTAGCTGTGCAGCACGGCGGCGGCCGCGTGGCCCAGGGCGACCTGGGCGATGGCCAGCGCGGCCGAGCCCAGCACCCGCACCCCGGCGTGCGCCAGGGCCGCGCGTTCGATGAACCCGCCCATCCCCGGCCATGGCCCGGTCCGGGTCAGCTCGGTGCACACAATGGCCCGCGCACACGTGAACCGGTCGGTCAGCGACACCTGCACGCCGTTGGCCCGCGCACCACGGCCCCTGGCGGCGGCGTAGATCTGCCCGCGGTACGGGTCGGCCACCACACCCACCACCGGCCCGGAGGCGTCGACCAGCGCGAGGCTGTAGGCACACCAGGGCACTCCGGCGACGTAGTTGGCCGTGCCGTCCACCGGGTCGACGACCCAGCGGTATTCGGCCTCCTCCGACCCGAGGTCCGCGCCGAACTCCTGGCCCACCACCGGGAACCCGGGGAACTCGGCGGTCAGCACCCGGCGGGTGTGCCGTTCGAGGGTCCGGTCGGTGTCGGTGACCCAGTCGAAGGGCGAATCCTTGCCACCGGGCCGCGCCCCACGCCCGGCGGTCGCTGTGATGACATCTGTGGCGTCATTGGCCAGTCGCCCGGCCACTTCCAGGGCCCTGGACAGCAGGCCAGGCTCCACAGGCCTGGGCGGGCGCGATGACAAGAGGGTCATGCCGACCTAGAGTGACCGCGCCGGATGTCCTGCCGGCGACGCGGAGATGTCCAGCGGGGGATGGCAAGACCACACGTTGGAAGTTTCGGCTTCGTTCCCCGGCTGGTCACGCGCCCGTCGCCGCAGTGCTCGGATCCGGGCTCATCGTGAGGGCCGTGCGAGTCGCCATTGTCACCGAGAGCTTCCTGCCGCAGGTGAACGGCGTGACCAACTCCGTTCTGCGGGTGGTCGAGTACCTGCGGGCACACGGGCACGAGGCGCTGATCGTCGCCCCGGGCCCCGGGCCGGAGCACTATCTGGACGCTCCGGTCGTCCGGACCATGGCCGTCGACGTGCCGGTCGTCACGTCGCTGCCGATCGGCGTGGCCGGGCCGAAGGTCACCACGGCCCTGCTGGACTTCGAGCCGGACGTGGTCCACCTGGCGTCCCCGTTCGTGCTGGGGTTCGGCGGGCTGCGCGCGGCCCGGCGCCTCGGGGTGCCGACCGTCGCGATCTACCAGACCGACGTGGCCGGGTTCGCCTCCGCGTACGGGCTTGCCCGCGGGGCAAGAGCCGCCTGGCGCTGGATCAGGCGCCTGCACTCGTTCGCCGACCGGACCCTGGCGCCGTCCAGCGAGGCCGTGCGGTCCCTGGTCGACCACGGGATCCCGCGCGTCTTCCGCTGGGGCCGAGGGGTCGACACGGCCCTGTTCAAGCCCGAACGCCGCGACGACGCCCTGCGCGCCGAGCTGGCGCCGAACGGGGAGCTGCTGGTCGGCTACGTCGGACGGCTGGCGCCGGAGAAGCAGGTCGACAAGCTCGCCGCGGTGAGCGACCTGCCCGGGGTCCGGGTGGTCGTCGTGGGGGACGGGCCGGACATGGACCGGCTGCGCGAACGTTTGCCGCACGCGGCGTTCCTCGGGTTCCGCACGGGAGAGCCGCTGGCCGAGGCGTACGCGAGCCTGGACGTGTTCGTCCACACCGGACCGCACGAGACCTTCTGCCAGGCCGTGCAGGAGGCGATGGCCTCGGGCGTGCCGGTCATCGCGCCGGACTCCGGCGGCCCGCGTGACCTCGTGCAGCACGGCAGGACCGGCTACCTGCTCAGCGACCTGGAGACCGAGCTGCGGCCCGCGGTCGACAAGCTCGCCGACGCCGCGCTGCGGGCCCGGTTCGCCGCCGCCGGGCGGCAGGCGGTCCAGGGCCGCACCTGGGCGGCGATCTGCGACGAGCTGATGGGTCACTACGACGCGGTGACCCGGCTGGCCCAGGCGGCGTGATGCGGGTCGTCCAGCTCGCCAACTTCTACGGACCGAAGTCGGGCGGACTGCGCACCGCCCTGCACCACCTCGGGGCCGGCTACAGCGCTCAGGGGCACGAGGTGATCCTCGTTGTCCCGGGGACAAGGCCGGCCGACGAGGGGATCGCGGGCGGGGTGCGGCGGATCACGCTGACCGCCCCGCGGATCCCCGGCACCGGCGGCTACCGCGCGGTCGACCCCTGGCGGGTGCGCAAGCTGCTGGAACGGCTCAGACCGGACCGCCTGGAGGTCTCCGACCGGCTGACCCTGCGCGGGATGGGCCGCTGGGCGCGCGAGCACGGCGTGCCGAGCGTGGTCATCTCGCACGAGCGCCTCGACCGGCTGCTGGAACAGTTCCTGCTGCCCTCGCCGTGGGCCCGCAGCGTGGCCGACTTCGCGAATCGCCGGATGGCGGCCGCCTACGACACCGTCGTGTGCACGACCGAGTTCGCGCGCGAGGAGTTCGACCGGATCGGCACCACCAACGTCCGCCGCGTCCCGCTCGGCGTCGATCTCGCGACCTTCGCGCCACAGAAGCGAAGCGACTCGCTGCGCCGGGACCTGGCGCCGGAGACGGAGACCCTGTTGGTCCACTGTGGACGGCTCTCGCCGGAGAAGCACGTCGAACGAAGCGTGGACACCCTGGCACGGCTGCACTCCGAGGGACACAGCGCCCGGCTCGTCGTCGCCGGGGACGGGCCGAGCATGAACTCCTTGCGCCGCAGGGCGTCCGGCCTGCCGGTGACCTTCCTCGGGTTCGTGCGGTCGCGGGCCGATGTGGCCCAGCTGCTTGCCACGGCGGATGTCTCGCTGGCGCCGGGTCCACATGAGACATTCGGGCTCGCCGCACTCGAGGCCCTTGCCTCAGGGACACCGGTGGTGGTGTCGGCCTCGTCGGCGTTGCGGGAGATCGTCCGGCCCGGCTGCGGAGCGGCAGTGGACGATCACGCAGGGGCGTTCGCGGGCGCGGTCGAAGATCTGCTGGCCGCCCCGGAGCCCGGGCGCCGGGCCGCCGCCCGGGCCCGCGCGGAGGAGTTCAGCTGGCCTTCCTCGGTACACGGCATGCTGACGGCCCTCAGCCTTGTCTAGAGTGCCCACATGTCCCGTGCCAGTCTCGACAAGAACCCGCACGAGGTCGCCGAGATGTTCGACGGCGTCGCCCGGCGGTACGACCGGACCAACTCGGTCCTGACGCTCGGCTACGACCGGCGCTGGCGCGAGATGACCCGCAAGGTGCTCGACCCCAAACCGGGCGAGCGGATTCTGGACCTCGCCGCTGGCACCGGGGTGTCCACCGTGGCGTTCGCCCGGGACGGCGCCTGGTGCGTCGCGGCCGACTTCTCGGTCGGCATGCTGCGCGGCGGCGCTGCCCGCGAGGTGCCGAAGGTCGCCGCCGACGCGATGCACCTGCCGTTCGCGGACAACTCGTTCGACGCGGTCACCGTGGTCTTCGGCATCCGCAACTTCCACAGCACCGTCGACGCGCTCAAGGACATGCTCCGGGTGGTCAGGCCGGGCGGGCGCGTGGTGGTCTGCGAGTTCTCCCGGCCGCGGTTCCGGCCGTTCCGGTCGGTCTTCTACTGGGGCATGAAGAGCGTGGCCCCGGCCATCGCCAAGGTGGTCTCGTCCAACCCGGAGGCCTACCGCTACCTGGGCGAGTCGATCAAGGACTGGCACTCGCAGCTGTCGCTGGCCGAGGTGATGGCGGAGGCCGGCTGGGCCGACGTGGAGTGGCTGGACCTCACGTTCGGCGTGGTCGCCCTGCACCGTGCTGTCAAACCCGGCGCCGCCCAGCCCGAAGCATGATCCCGGTCGGGTACTGCACACACCTGGCCTTCACGCCCGGCTCGTCGCAGCTCGCGGTGATCACCGGGAGGAAACCGCTGGCCATCGAGGTTCGTGCGGTGCCGGGCGGGGAGCTGCTCCGCACCCTGCCGCTGCCCGGCGGCGATCCGTTGTCCTGCTGGGCCAACCAGATCGTGCACCTGGGCGACGCCGTCGTGCACATGGAGATGCAGGCGAGCAAGAGCCCACGGCAGTGGAAGGTCGTCCGGCACCGGGCGCCGCACTGGCGGCGGGAGGTGCTCCTTGAGTTCGCCGAGGAACACCAGGTGCTGATCGCACCGGTCCGGGACGGGTACGTGATCGTCCGCGAGAGCCAGTTCCTGGTCGGGGACGCCGACGGCTCGTTACGGGAACCGGTGCGGGTGCCCCAGCTGGCGGGCCGCAGGGTGACGCTGCTGGACACCGACGGCCAGACCGGCCGGATCGCGCTGGTGAGCCGGCCCGAGCCCTGGGCCAGGGGCTACTGGCTGACCATCCTCGGACCCGATCTCGAGGTGCTCGCCGAGTGCCCGTCGGAGTTCGAGATCTACCACGGCTGGCTCTGCGGGCCGGACCTGCTCGTCACGCAGGGGCAGTGGCATGTGATGCACTGCTGGCGGCTCGCGGACGGTGAACTCACCGACGTGGGCGGGCGGCACCTGAACAAGCACGAGCACCGCTACGACGTGCACATGCCGCCGCTCGGCACGACCGCGCTACCCCTGCGGACCATCGTCGCGGTCGAGCGGGACGGCGTCAGCACACCGCCGCTGTGGCTCGATGCCGTGACCGGCAAGGACACCGAGCCACCGCCCTACGGCGACCGCTTCCCCATCTGGGTCTCGCCCGGTGGGCGGTACCTCGTCTTCCGCAACCGCAATTACTCCGGGCCCGATGAGCTGGAGCTAACGGCTGACCCAGCGTTCCCGCCAGGCGACGTCGACCCTGATCGCGTGTAGCGCCAGGCCGTGCCGGACCAGGTGGGTCAGCACGTCCCGTTCGGCCCGGTCGCACAGGTGGCTCAGCGCGTCGGGCACGTCCACCGGCTTGATGGCCGGGTCCAGCGCCGCGGAGATCTTGGCTCTGCCCCGGACGGTCCCGGTCGGCGAGATCCGCGCGCGGCAGTAGTCGACCCGGCCGCCGGTGCCCAGTTTGGCCAGCACGAGTTCGGGCACGTCGATCGTGCGGCCGGTCTCGTCCCGGACCAGGGGCATCTCCCAGGAGGTCCAGATCGGCCGATGCGCC
>CBIMJO010000701.1:0-5707 GCA_966244135.1 uncultured Actinocrispum sp.
CCGAGGCCGCGCGGCGCCGGACGCTCACCCACGACGACCTCCGCGACGGCACCTTCACCGTCTCCAACCTCGGCATGTTCGGGGTGCGCTCCTTCACGGCGATCATCGACCCGCCCCAGGTCGCGATGGCCAGGCGGCCGTCAGGCAGCCAGTCCATCCCGGTGACCTGTGGCTGGAAACCGTTGGGCCGCAGGTTGGTCAGCGTGAGGCCGGGATAGACGTCGGTCAACGGCAGCCCGTCGCCGGGTGAGTCCGTCCCGCCCACGCATTCCTTGCGGCCCGGGGAGGTCACCCGCACGACCCCGGCATCGGTGCTGAGCACCGAGTTCGGCACCAGCGTGAAGGCCGACGAGCCGGGTGGCTGCCAGTCCAGGGTGATCTGCTGGTCACCGGCGTTGTCGAACTGCTCGATCTTCAACGCGTGATAGCCGGTGGTCAGGGTGACCGAGCCGGTCATCGGGGTGGCGGCGTGCAGGCCGTCGTGGTTGATCACCACGTTGTCGTCGATCCGCAGCCGCGAACCGTCGTCGCTGGTGAGGCGGAACTGGTAGGTGCCCGCGGTGGCGATGTTGATGTTGCCGGTCACCTCGGACAGGAAGAAGTCGCTGATGCCGAAGTCGGCGGTGCTGGTCCAGTTGATCGTGGACATCAGCTTGTCGACGTTCGGGGTCTGGCCGGTCTTCAACGCGCACAGCCGGTCCAGGCCGGTCTGCAGGTCGTAGACCCGCAGGGTCACCCCGGGTTCCTGGGGTGGGATGGCGGCCTGCGCCGGGGCGGCGAGGCCGAGGATGGTCGTGGTCAGCAGGATGAGCAGGGACAGGAGCCGACCGGGCGAACGGTGGCGGCGCGGGGAGGCATACGGAAGCATCGTCGCTCCTCGGATATAGCAGGGAATCGCCTCGGCTCCGCGAAGGTACGAAGACTTTCGTTCTCAGTCAACGAAAGTATGCGCTTTCTATCCCGAAGTTGCTTCTAATGGCGCAACAACACCCCGAATTCGGCAACCTGCTGAACTAAGTCCGGCTGCGCGACACGACCTTGACCCTGCGGTGCAACAAGATCACACCCGCCGTGGTGATCACCGCGCCGATGATCAAATCGTACCGCCCGTTGATCCCCACGAACGCGTCCAGCGCGATGAAGAACCCGATGATCCCGGTGACCACCCAGAGCCCGTCCCGCCCGTGTGGCTCGGTGATCCAGCGCCGGACCAGGAAGACGCCGATCACCAGTGGTGTCAACGTGATCGCCAGTCCTACCGGCCATGGAAGGCCCGTCGACGGGATGGCGTAGACAAGCACGAAATGCACGCCCGCGCTGAGAAACGCGATCAGGCTGAGCAAACGCGGTCTCGGCCGTCTCCCGGGCAGCGGCCGGGGTTCGCGCCGGACCCGGAATGCCAGCACCACAAAGAGAATCCCGATCCCGATCGCCACCAGGACCGGCCCGATCGGCGGCCGGTAGTAGCCCTCGGACGTGATGAACAGGACGGTCAGCATCGCCAGCCCGGCCACGATCAGCCAGCGCGGGCGCACCCAGGCGCGGTCGCGATCCGCGGGGAACAGCCAGGTGGCGATCAGGACGGACGAGCAGACGCTCACTGCGGCATGGAAGGCAGTCAGATGCGTGGCGAGCACCAGGTTCGTGTGCCCGACCTCGGCGTACGTGCCGACGCCGGTGGTCCGGGCGTACTCCGGGTCGAACCAGAACCGGTCGACCAGCGCCTCCTCGAACACGCCGTACGCCATGCCCAGCACGATCAGCCCCGGCAGGCCGAGTCCCCACCGGAACGCCACCTCGCGGCAGATCAGCGCGCCGCTGCCGTACAACGCGGAGAACATCGCGAGGTTCCACGGCAGCGGGAGGGTCAGTGGGGACGTGGCGGTCGACAGCACCTCACCCAGGTACGGCGCCACCAACAGCAGTGCGACAACAGGACGCCAGGCCATGTCCTGATCGTGCCCATGATCGGCTGGGGCTAACCACCGACTTGGGTACACGTGGGTCCGACCAAAGTCGGAACTTCACCCGAACAGCTGGTCCAGCCGGTAGTCGAGGAACCCCAGGGCCTCGTCGGCGGTGTAGGAGGCGACGAGGAGCATGCCGACCATGGCCGCCCGCAGGATCGCGCGAGGGTCGCCGGTCTCTCGCGCGGCGTTGATCTCCTCGGTCATCCGGGCGACGGCCACCTCGATGATCTTGTCCAGGCCGTAGCGGTCTGGGGAGCCGTTCGTGCGCCGGAACGGGTATCGCGGGTGACCGCTCTCGATCCCGCCGGGCTCTCCCCTTGGCGGGCCCGGGCGGTCCTTTATGTGTACGCCGGGTTGTTGGTGATGCTGTTGCCCCGTGTTCTGCGGCGGCGGATCAAGGCGAGTTCGAAATACGCCGTATTCGTCGACCCGCTGACCCGGAGGCTGGTTCTGGCGCAGTTCGGGTGGGCGAGTTCACCGATGCGCAGCTGCGGGAGATCTCCGTGCCCGCGCGGATCGTCCTGGGCGGGCGCAGCCCCATCCACAACGCCGCCGAGGTGCGGGATCGGTTGCGCCGCCTGGGTCTCGATGCCGAGATCGCCGACGCCGCGCACGATCTCGGACTCCTGGAATCCGTTTCGCTGCGCGACCTGATCGTCCCGCCGGCGGGACAAGATCGTCTCTCGTGATACGTTGGGAATTCCGCGGGCGTTATGTCCCGGTTTTCTTTTGTGTCAGCCAATTCCCTGGGGTTAGGAATGGTAATGAGACGTAGTTTCCGCCTGTTGTTCGGTGCCGCCCTCGCGACGGCGATGGTCACCGGGCCGGGCACGATGTCGGCGGCCGCCGCGGCGTGCACCTGGCGGCCGGCCGCGCTGCCATTACCCGCCGGTGGCGTCTCCGGTGTCGCGAGCGCGGCCGACAACACGGGCGGTTTCGCCGGTACGGTAAGGCTTTCCGACCGCACCACGCACGTCGTCGCCTGGAAGAACGGCAAGATCACCGACTACGGTCCCTCGTCGTCGCTGCTGTCCGTCTCGGTGTACGACCAGAACCGCGCGGGCACGATCGTCGGCGTGGCGTCGCTGGGCCGCCCCGGTGTCCCGCCCGCCAGTTCGGGTTTCCGGACCAACGCCACCAAGACCGAGAGCCTGCCCACGCCGAGCGGGGCGACGAGCACCTTCCCGCGCGGCGGCATCAACGACAAGGGCGACATCGTCGGCGGCTACCGCACCACCCGTGACGGCGTGAGCGTGATCATCGGCGTTCGCTGGCGGGGCAACACCGTTGAGGAGCTCGCCGGCCTGCCGGTCAGCTCCAACGTCGAGGGCCTCGACGAGGACGGCACCGTGCTGTACACCGCCGCCGACCGCAGCCCCTCCGAGCAGCGGCCGTTCCTGTGGAAGGAAGGCCGGATCACCGCGCTGGCCAAGCCCAGCCAGGCCGGTGACCTGCGCGGGTACGACATCTCGGCCGGACGCGTGGTCGGCAGCCTGTACTACAAGAACAGCGCGGGCAAGTTCGTCGAGGAGGCCATCTTCTGGAACACCGATGGCGTGCCGCGCAAGCTGCCCAACGGCCAGAGCGCCGTGGCGATCAACCGTGACGGCGTGAGCGCGGGCTTCGCCACCAACGGCCAGGGCGCGATCTGGCGCCTGGGCGTGCACGAGGCGACCCTCGGCGCGGGCACGGTCGCCAACACGGTCGGCGACGACGGCTCAGTCGCCGGTTCCCGCAAGGTGAACGGCGAGGACCAGCCCACCGTCTGGCGCTGTAGCTGAGAATCCGGGTGGCGGGAGGCGCGGTTGCCTTCCGCCACCTATGCTGCCCGGCATGACTGGGGATGACATCGCCCGCGCCGTACTGGACGCGAACTCGTTCATGACCTTGGCCACCGCGGACGCATCGGGTACGCCGTGGGCCTCGCCGGTGTGGTTCGCCACCGAGAACTACCGCGACTTCTACTGGGTGTCCGCGCCGGAATCCCGCCATTCGGCCAACCTCGCCGCGCGCCCGGAGTTGTCGATCGTCGTCTTCGACTCGACCGCCACCCCGCTGATGGGACAAGCGGTGTACATGATGGCCACCGCCACCCAGCTCCCCGAGCCCGAACTCCCGGACGCGCTCGCCCTGTACAACCGGGTATCTGTCCGAAGTGGACTCTCGGAGTTCACCCTCGACCGCGTCACCGGCGGCGCCCGCCTCCGCCTCTACCGCGCCACCGCCACCGAACACTCCATCCTCGACCCCGACGCCACCATCGACACCCGCATCCCCGTCTCGCCCTAGCCCCTGGCTGTCGCGTGATGTCACCAGGCCGGGCTGGCGTAGGGTGCCGACCATGGGTCGTGTGATCGTGCCGTTGCCGGACCGGGATTTCGACGTCACGGAGGTCGCGGTGCCGTGGCGGGTGCTCACGGACGCCGGGCACGAGGTGGTGTTCGCGACGGAACGGGGTGGGCAGGCGCCGGAGGCCGATCCGCGGTTGCTGACGGGTGTCCTGTTCGGACAGTTGGGTGCGGAGGCGGAGCCCAAGGAGTTCTACCGCGACCTGACCGACGACCCTGGCTATCGGGCGCCGTTGCGGTGGGCGGACCTGAAGCCGGCGGACTTTGACGGGTTGGTGTTGCCCGGTGGGCATGCTCCGGGGATGCGGCAGTATCTCGGGGCGGAGGGGCTGCGGCAGGTCGTCGCTGAGTTCTGGGGGTTGGGGCGGCCGGTCGGAGCGATCTGTCATGGGCCGATCGTGCTGGCCCGCACCGTCGACCCGGCGACCGGAAACAGTGTGCTGAATGGCCGGACGTCCACCTGCCTGCCGAAGTACCTGGAGCGCACGGCCTACTACTTGACCGCCTGGCGCCTCGGCCGGTACTACCGGACATATCCGGCCTATGTTCAGGATGAGGTCACCGCGGCGCTCGGCCCCGACGGCAGGTTCGTCCGAGGGCCGCGCTCGACCAAGCGCGACACCCAGCAGGACAGCGGCCCGGCCTTCGTCGTGCGCGACGGCAACTACCTTTCCGCGCGGTGGCCAGGAGATGCGTACACGTTCGCCGCGCAGTTCGGCGGCATGCTCGCCCAGAACTGGTAAGTGCGAACGGCATTCGGTCGCGTGATGTTCACCCGATAGGCCTCTTTTCGTGCGATCCTGCGCAAAATCGGGGAAAGGACACCGACCATGCGCAGCCCTGCACGCTGGTTACCCTTGGCCGCCCTGCTCGCCCTGGTGGCCTCTTTGCTCGTCTCGCCCGCCGCGATCGCGGCCACGCCCATAACGGTCGCACAGGCCATCGGGCAGCAAAACGGAAGTTCCGCCACCGTCCGCGGATATGTCGTCGGGCAGCCGACCGCCACGAACACCGTTGTGCGGTCGAACTTCCCGAACGACTTCGCGCTGGCGCTGGCCGACACCGCGAGCGAGACCAGCACCAGCCGGATGATCTACGTCCAGATCACCGCGTCGTTCCGGCCCACATGGGGCCTGCAGACCCATCCCGGCCTGATGGGCACCCAGATCGACGTCACCGGCCCGCTCAACGCCTACTTCTCGCACCCCGGGCTGACCTCGCCGACCGCGTTCGCCCTGGCCGGCGGGACAACGCCACCACCGCCCAGCGACGACTACTACCGCGACGCGATCGGCAAGACCGGTGCCGCGCTGAAGACCGCCCTGCACCAGGTCATCAGCAACAACACCAAGCTCAGCTACGACCAGGTCTGGAACGCGCTCAAGGCCA
>CBIMJO010000702.1:0-5702 GCA_966244135.1 uncultured Actinocrispum sp.
GCTTGGCGGTGCTGGGGCGGCGGAAGAGGCCCGAGATGCTGGGGATGCCCGGGAGGATGCGGGGCACGGGTCTGGCCGCGGCGGGTCTGCGCGGGATGACGTTCAGCCAGAGGTGGATGAACGCGCCGCCGGCCAGGCTGCTGGCCAGGAACAGTAAGAACGCCAGCGTGCGGCTGAAGCCGTTCTCGCCGGTGGCTGCCTCGGCGGCGTGCACGACCGGGTCCGGCCCGAGGTCGCCGGCCGGGACGCTCACCGACACCGGTTCGCCGTCGCGGTGCCCGCACGCGTCGAACCTGGCCTGGTGCTCCTGGCCGTCCTGCTTGAAGGTGACGATCTCCCCGTCCGAGGCCCCGCACCCGGCGCCCTTGGTCACGGTGGCGCTGACCTGGGTGGTCGCCGGGGCCTCGGACAGGCCGAATAACCCGGGCGCCACCAGCCAGAGCGTCAGGGTGAACACCACTCCGAGTACGACGACAATGCCCAGCCGAACCGCGTTCGGGCGCACCTCCACCCCTCGATCGTGTCAGAAGCCGTGGCTGGGCGTCACTGCTCCCCTGGTGGGGTGACTTTCTTGACGTACAACAGCCGGTCGCCGGGCTCGATCGCGTCCGCCTCCTCGGCGTCCACCCGGTAGAGCCGCTCGTTGCGGACCACGCCCAGCACGATGTCCGGCAGGTGCCGCGGCGAACCGCCGATCTCACCCGGGTCGACGTCCCGCTCGGCGATCGCGAGGCCGGTCTCCGGGGTGGTCAGGTCCTCGATCATCTCCACGACGGCCGGTGCGTGGGTGGCCATGCCGAGCATCCGCCCGGCGGTCTCGCTGGACACCACCACGGTGTCCGCGCCGGACTGACGCAGCAGGTGCACGTTCTCCGCCTCGCGCACCGCCGAGACGATCTTGACCTTGGGCGCCAGCTCGCGGGCGGTCAACGTGATCAGCACGGCCGAGTCGTCCCGGTTCGCCGCGACGACCACCGCGCGCGCCCGGTCGACCCCGGCGACCCGCAGCACGTCGTTGCGCGTACCCGAACCGTGCACGGTGACCAGGCCGAGCGCGGACGCGGACTCCAGCGCGTTCTGGTCGGTGTCCACGATGACGATCTGGCCCGGCTTCACGCCCTCGGTCAGCACGGCGCTCACCGCGGAGCGGCCCTTCGTGCCGAACCCGACGACGACCACGTGGTCGCGCACCTTCGTCCTCCAACGTTGGATCTTGAATGCCTGCCGGGACCGCTCGGTGAGCACCGCGAGGGTGGTGCCGACCAGGACGATCAGGAACAGGATGCGCAACGGCGTGATCACCAGGATGTTGACCAGCCGTGCGGAGTCGCTGAACGGGGCGATGTCGCCGTACCCGGTCGTGGAGAGCGAGACAGTGGCGTAGTAAACGGCGTCCAGAAACGACACTCCGTCACCGTTGGCGTCCCGGTAGCCGCCACGGTCCACGTAGACGATGACGACGGCCGCCGCGAGCAGCAGGAGCGCCAGAATGATCCGCCGGACGATCGCGGTGATCGGGCTGGTGCGGTTCTCCGGGATCCGGATGACGCCGACGAGCGAGTGGTCCGGCCGGTCGGTGAGCCGGTCGGACGCGCTGTGCCGCCTGATCATGGTCGCTCCCCAGTCCATCGCCGTCGCGCGCAGACTAGCGGCACGCCTGATCGTGGGCGTTCGTACATGGGCTACCGATGAGTAGGGTCTGGGTCATGACCGAATCCCGGCGCGCCATCGCCCTGGCCCTGCTCCTCGGCACCTCCGGTACCCTGCACTTTCTCGTGCCCAAACCCTACGATCGGCTGATTCCGCGCGAGCTGCCCGGCTCGGCGCGCATGTGGACACACGCGTCCGGAGTGGGCGAGCTGGGCGTCGCGCTCTTGCTCACGATCCCGAAGACGCGCAGGTTCGGCGGGCTGCTCGCGGCCCTGCTGTTCGTCGCGGTGTTCCCGGGCAACGTCAAGATGGCCATCGACTACCGGCACAAACCGTTGCCACAGCGGCTGATCGCGTATGCCCGGCTGCCGTTGCAGTGGCCGCTCGTGGCATGGTCGTTGCGGGTCCGCGACAACGCCTAATCCGGGACGGACCGGACCAACGCGCGCAACCCGTCGGCGTCGAGCAGATCCGCTGGCCGCAAGGTGAAATCCTCGCGTACATAGTGGAACGCGGCCCGCACGTTCTCGACCCCGACGCCGGAAAGCTGTGCCCACGCAAGGCGGTAGGCGGCCAGCTGCACGGACAACGCGGGCAGATGGTCGTTGTCGGGGACGCGGCCGGTCTTCCAGTCGACGACCGTCCAGCCACCGTCCGAATCGGAGTACACCGCGTCCATCCGGCCGCGAACGGACATTCCGTCCACATCGAACGTGAACGGCACCTCGACCTCGTGCGGCATCCGGTCCGCCCACGAGCTGGCCAGGAACGCCGCCTGCAACGCGTCCAGCTCGTCGTCGATCCGCGCCCCGTCGTCGGCGGCGCCCGGCAGCTCGTCGAGGTCCAGCAGCCGTCCCGAGCCGAACCGGCGCTCCAGCCACGCGTGGAACGCGGTTCCCCGGCGCGCCACCGGGTTCGGCGGGAACGGCAGCGGACGGCGCAGCCGGCGCGCCAACGCCTCCGGGTCGGCGGCCAGCTCGACCAGCTGGCTCACCGAGAGCTGGGCCGGCAGCGCGACCTTCTCGCGTTTCCCGTGCGCCGCGGCACGTTCGGCCAGCAGGACGTCGGTGTCGCGGATCCAGCCGTCCGGATCGTCCTCCTCCAGTGGCAGCAGCATCTGGTCCTGGGGGCTGGGTTTGCCGCGCCGCAGCCGGGTCATCTCGGCCTTGACCTGGTCGGCGCCGTCGAGGACGTCCTGGCGGCGCTTGCCCAGCGGGTCGACCGGCCAGCGCGCGACCCGGGCGCTGGTGGCGATCGGGTTCTCCTCGTCCTCGGCCGGCGCGGGTGCCCATGTGTCCACAATGGACTTGTCCACTTCGGGCAGTTCGACGAGGAACTCCGACGGGCCCTTGGGTTTCGTGCCGGTCCGGCCCCACCAGTGGCCGGAGACCAGCAGGGTGTGCTCGGACCGGGTGAGCGCCACGTAGAACAGGCGGCGTTCCTCGGTGAGCGCGCGCTCGCCGAAGCCCTCGGAGTGCTCGGCGAGCGCCTCCTCGACCTCCTTGCGGTTCATGTCCGAGGACACCCGCAGGTCGGGCAGGTCCTGGGCGTCGCCGCGCAGGGCCGCGGGCAGCTCGGTGACCGACCGCAGCCAGCTCGACCCGCGGCGCCGGGTCGGGAACACGTCGTTGACCACGTGCGGAACCGCGACCACCTGCCACTCCAGGCCCTTCGCGGAGTGCACGGTGAGCACCTGGACGCGGTCCTCGGCGACCTCGACCTCACCGGGTTCCAGGCCGTCCTCGGCGTCCTCGGCCGCGGTCAGGTAGTCCAGGAACGACATCAGCTGGGCCTGCGGGCTGTGCGCGGCGTAGTCGGAGACGACGTCGGCGAACGCGTCGAGGTGCACGCGCGCGATCGGCCCCGGCCGCGCGGAGGCCTCGATGTCCAGCTGCATCGTGCGTTCCACGTCCGCGACCAGCTCGGGCAACGACTGGTCCAGGCGGCGCCGGAGCTGGGTCAGCTCGCCGCCGAGGGCGCGGATGCGGTTGTAGCCGTCGGTCGAGTAGCGCTTCGGGTCGCCGGGGTCGTCGAGCGCGTCCACCAGCCCGGCCTGTTCGGCGCGTTCGCCGGGAACCGCGCCCAGCAAGGGATCCGTCACGTCGGAGGCGTGCAGACCGGCCAGTTCCGTTGCCCTGCGCCACAATGCGGCCAGGTCCGCCGCGGAGACGCGCCACCGCGAGCCGGTCAGCAGGCGGGTCGCGGCCGTTCCGGCGAGCGGGTCGACCAGCACCCGCAGCGTGCTGACCAGGTCGCGGACCTCGGGTTCGTCGAGCAGGCCACCGAGGCCGACGACCTCCACCGGCAGGCCCTTGGCGCGCAACGCGGTCGCGATGTCGGCCATGTCCGACCGTCGCCGCACCAGAACCGCTGCGGTGGGCGGCTTTCCATTGTTCTCCACCGCGGACAGCCACCGGCTGGCCACCGCGTCGGCCATCCACTCCAGCTCGGCCTGGATGTCGTAGAGCAACGCGCAGTGCACGTCCCCGGGCTGCGCCTCGTCCTTCGCCCGCAGTTCGTCGACCTCCAGGCCGCTCGCCCGCAGGGGCGCGGAGATCGCGTTGGCCAGTTCGAGGACTTCGGGTGGGTTGCGGAAGCTCGTGAGCAGGCCGTACTTGGTCGCGGGCCGCAGGTCTTCGGTGGGGAAGTCCGTGGTGAACCGCGGCAGGTTGGCCGCCGAGGCGCCGCGCCAGCCGTAGATGGCCTGCGCCGGGTCACCCACAGCGGTGACGGTCATCGGGTTGTCGCGCCCGAACAACGACCGCAGCAGCACGCGCTGGGCGTGCCCGGTGTCCTGGTACTCGTCGAGCAGGACCGCGCCATAGCGCTGGCGCTCGCCCTGCATGACCTCCGGGTGGTCGCGGGCCAGGCGCGCGGCCATCGCCATCTGGTCGGCGAAGTCGAGCACGCCGTCCCGCCGCTTGCGGTCCGCGTAGGCCTTCACCATCGGCAGCAGGGCCACGCGGAACCGTTGTGCGACAATGATCTCCTTCAGTTTCTGGGACGGTTCCGCGGCCTGCCGGGGGCCTCGGGGCGCGTTCTCGATCAGCTGGCAGAGCGCCTCGGTGTGCTCGGCCAGCTTGTCCACATCAACGAGGTGCTCGCCCAGCTCCCCGGCGAGGTCGAGCAGGTAGCGCGTGATCGTCGCCGGGACCCGGTCGGTGTCCAGGTCCTGCGTCCACGTCGACACCAGGCGGTGGGCCAACTGCCAGGCGCTGGTCTCGGTCAGGATCCTCGACGCGGGCTCCACCGGCAGCCGCAACCCATGCTCGCCCACCAACCGCCCCGCGTACGCGTGGTAGGTCAGGATCGTCGGCTCACCCGTGATGACCGCCGCCTTGCGCTCCCCACTGGGATCCAGCCGATCCAGAACACCCGACCCCACCAACCTCCGCAACCGCGCCCGCACCCGGTCAGCGAGCTGCCGGGCCGCCTTCCGCGTGAACGTCAGCCCCAGCACCCGCTCCGGCACCACATACCCATTGGCCACCAACCACACGACCCGCCCGGCCATCGTCTCCGTCTTGCCGGCCCCCGCCCCCGCCACCACCAGGGCGGGCTCCGCCGGCGCCGCGATCACGGTCGCCTGCTCGTCGGTCGGCGGCGGCAGCCCCAGCGCCAGGGCCAGCTGCCTCGGGCTCATCACACTCATGTCGGAGCCATCTCATACGGATCCGGCCCCGGAAACAACTCAACACCGCCCACACCACCTGTGACCTGCCCCAACCCCACATCCGGAACCTCGGCCCAGGTGACAGCAGCCGAGCGGACCGCCAAAGCGCACATAAGGCGGCCGCGGCCAGCAGCCGAGCCCGAGACCTCCGCTCGACCGGTCGACGATGGCCACGCCGCCCACACCCGAAATCCACGCCCAGATCCCCGGCCGGGCAGCCAGCCATGACCGCCCCGCCCCCACCCACAACCTCGACCTACACGCCCCATCCGCGCAGCCAGCCCACGGTCACGCCGACCACACCCACAACCTCGACCTACGTGCCCAGGCCAGACAGTCAGCCCGCAGTCACCTCGACCGCGTCCGCAAGCTCGGCCCT
>CBIMJO010000703.1:0-5700 GCA_966244135.1 uncultured Actinocrispum sp.
CGTGAGCTTCGGAAGGAACAGGAACGTCGACAGCGGACAGGAACTCCCGGACGTAGTCGATCGCGTCCGGATCGCCGAGACCGGCGGCGTGCCGCCACCAGCGGGCCGCCTCGTCCGGCCGGTCCAGCAGCCCGTACAGCTCGGCCAGCCGGACCGCGCAGTCCAGATCGCCCTTCTCCGCGCGGTCCCGGTGGTACCGCAGCTCTTCGGCCGGGCCGGCCACCGAGGGGTGGCCGGCCAGGCTGGCGTCCCGCGGCGGCGAGCCGGCCGCCTGGATGGCGGCCAGCAGCACCGTCGTGTCGATCGCTGCCACTTCCCTGGTCAGGGCTTCGGCGTGCTGGCGCAGCCGCCGTTCAACGCTCACCTCGCCCCTCCTCGGTAGGCAGGGGCCCGGTCAGGTGTGCTCTGATCCGCTTGAGCCCCAGGGAGTGATACCTATGGCAGTCCTTCGCCGAGATGCCCAGCCGTTCGGCGGCCATCGCCGGCTTGAGGTCCTCGCCATAGATCAGGTAGATGACGTCGCGCTGCCGTGCGGGCAGCACCGATATCACCGTGCCGAGCTCGTCATCGAGCAGCGGTTCCGGCTGGCTGCAGGACTCCGCGTCCGCCTCCACCGGTTCGCGCGCCACCCGCGGGCGGCGGTTGCTGGACCGGTAGAAGTCCCTGATGACGTTGGACAGCACCGTCGCGACGAAGGCCCGTTCGTTGCGCACGGTCTCGGCCCGGGCGGGCCAGACCTGAACGAGCCGGACGAACACCTCCTGGACCAGGTCCTCGGCGTCCTGCCGGTTGTTCGTCGACCACCATGCCTTGTGCAACAGGTGCTGATGGTGGTCCACGAACAACCGGCGGAGCTCATGGTCACGGATGATCGCCGTCATCGAGCCCCCAGCGGAGGCGTGGTGCTGACGGGCTGAGCCGCTCCAGCCAGAACAGCGGCCGCCGGGCGGCCGCTTCGGAGCGGGCTCTGTCTCGTGGTCGGACCGGTGTCAGGCGGCGCGAGCAGCCTCATCGACCCGGCTCCTTCGGGTAGGTTCCTCCGCCCGTGCGGGTGGGGCGGGAGGAGGCGGGAGCTCCTCACCTACCTAGACGTCCGGGCGGCCCGAAATCTCCTACGAGGGGATGAAGTGGCGCGGGATTGGCTCCGAAAGGAGGCGGTGGGTGGTCTCCATGCCCCAGTCATCGAGCTGGTCGATGCCGTCGGAGCTGCCGCGCAGGCCGCCGAACCGGGAGACATGCGCCGCCCACTCCTCGCGGCGTTCGATACCGGGGCGGGCCACGATGCAGTCAGGGTCGTTGACCCAGAACCGGCCGTGCTGGAAGGCCCGCGAGACGCCGTTCAGCGCCGCGCCCCACTGGCCGGGCATGGAGATGTCGCCGTCCGGCGGCAGGTACGCCGGGGCGATGTCCGGGCTGACCCGCATGGCGTCGACGAGGCCGATGGACGGCAGTTGCGGCGCGCCACAGCCCAGCAGGTACGCGTCGGCGCCGATGGCGTCCCTGATCAGGCGCAGCGCGTCCCGGTAGGCCGTGATCGGGTCGATGTCCGCGTACCGCTTGCCGAACAGGGCGCCCGCGTAGATGAAGTCGATCTTGTGGAAGTCGATGCCCCAGCCGCGGAACGTCCGGTACACCGACGACAGGTACTCCGCCGCGCCCGGATGCGTGCTGTCGAGCGCGTAGAGGTCCTGGTTCCAGTTGTGCCCGGCGCTCACCGGGGAGCCGTCGTAGTTGCGCACCAGCCAGTCGGGGTGCTCGGCGGCGACCACGGACTTCGCGCCGACCAGGAACGGCGCGGTCCAGATGCCCGCGCGCCGGCCCGAGTCCAGGATCCGGGCGAACAGCGCGGGCACGTCGGTGAAGTCCGGCGACGGGATCAGCCAGTCGCCGATCTCGGCCTGGTAGCCGTCGTCGACCTGGACCACGTCGATCGGCAGCGAGCCCATCAGCGCCAGGTTGGCGTCCACATTGGACTCGGTGACCTTGGTGAAGTACTGGTACCAGGAGCACCAGATGGTCGGTGCGGGCCGGGGAGCGGGCAGGCCGAGCGACGCGGCCACGTCATCGGCCCACCGGGCCAGCGCGCCCTGGATCCCGTCCGGCCCGGAGTCCTTCCGCACGACGACATCGCCGGAGTCGCCCGCGGAGACCACGGCCGTCGAGTCCACAATGGACACGTCGATGGCGGGCACCGAGTTCACCGGGTCCGCCGAGGCGATCACGTGCACCGGGCCGCCGTCGCCCGGGTCGATCGCGATCACCCCCTCGCCGCGGTACACCTCCGGCGCGGGCAGGGACTCCGCCCGCCACGCCCCGATCCGCCGGACGTCGGTGGCCGGGCGGTGGGGTGGGCTGCCGGGGGTGTACCCGGTGGACGGCGACCAGGACTGCCAGCCCTGCTCGTGGATGACGGCGCGTTCGGGGTCGATGGACAGCTCGGTGACCGGCCGCACGGGAATCAGCCTTTCGTCGATCCTAGGGTCAGGCCGCCGACGAACTGCCGTTGCAGCGCGAAGAACACCACAAGACAGGGGATGGCGACCAACAGGGAACCGGCGGCGAGGAGGTTGTAGTCGGTGAAGAACTGGCCTCTCAGGTTCGACAGCGCCGATGTGATCGGCATCTTGTCCCCGGTCTGGATCAGCACGATCGCCCAGAAGAAGTCGTTGTAGATCCAGGTGAACTCGAGCGTGGCCAGCGCGCCCAGGGCCGGGCGGCACAGCGGCAGGATGACCTGCCAGTACTGCCGGAACACCCCGGCCCCGTCCACCCGCGCGGCCTCGGTCAGCTCCTGCGGGATCGTGCGCATGTAGTTGGACAGCACGAAGGTGCAGAAACCGGTCTGGAACGCGATGTGGATGAGGACCAGGCCCAGCTGGGTGTCCAGCAGGGTTTCCTTGTAGTTGAGCCATTCCGGCACGGGGATGAGCCGGTACAGCCGGTACAGCGGGGTGATGATGACCTGCTGCGGCAACAGGTTGCCCGCGGTGAAGATCATCAGCAGCACCAGGTTGAACCTGAAGCTGAACCGCGTCACGCCGAACGCCACCAGCGAGCTGAACAGCAGCGTGATGATCAGCGCGGGGATGGTGATGGCGAGCGTGTTCAGGAAGTAGTTCGGCAGGTCCGCGGTCGACCAGGCCTTGCCGAAGTTGTTGAGGGTCAGCTCCTTCGGGAACGAGAAGTACCCGTTGGCCGCGGTGTCCTCATAGGTCCGCAGTGAGGCGAACACCGTCCACAGCAGCGGCGCCAGCCAGACGAGGCAGACCAGGATCAGGAACGTGTGCAGGGCGATCCGCGACGCGCGCAGCCGCGCGTTCTTCCTGCCCCGCTCGGTCGTCCCGGACTCCCGCAGGAACGGCCGGTCCAAGGTCGTACTCGTCACGTCCGATCCTCCCGACGGAACACCTGGACCAGGTAGGTGATGATGAAGCCGAGCGAGATCACCAGCAGGATCACCGCGAGCGCCGAGCCCCAGCCGATCCGGCTCGACTCGCCGATGATGTTGTCGGTGATCAGCACCGAGACCAGTTCCAGCCCGTTGCGGCCGCGGTTGATCGCGTACACGATGTCGAACGCGCGCAGCCCCTCGATCACGGTGATCACCAGCACGATCACGTTGATCGGCTTGAGCACCGGGAAGGTGACCTTCCAGAACGTCTGCCAGCCGTTGGCGCCGTCCAGCGCGGCGGCCTCCTTCAGCGACGGGTCGAAGGACTTCAGGCCCGCCAGGTACAGCAGCATCACGTAACCGGTGTGTTTCCAGCCCGCGGCCACCAGCACGGCGTAGATGTTGATGTCCGAGTCGCCCAGCCAGTCGACCGGGTTGGACTGCGCGATCCCCAGAACGTTGTTGACCAGCCCCAGGTTCGGCTCGTACATCAGCTGCCAGATGAAGCCGACCATGGCCAGCGCGAGCACCACCGGCAGGTACAGGATCGACTGGTAGATCCGGGTGCCCTTGAGCTGCCGGTCCAGCAGTACCGCGAGCAGCAGGCCGAAGCTGGTCGGCAGGACCAGCAGGAACACCAGCCAAATGAGATTGTGCTGCACCGCCGGCCAGAACCGCGGGTAGGCGGTGAAGATGTCGATGTAGTTCTGCACCCCGACGAACTTGATCGTGCTCAGGTCGCCGATGCCGTCCCAGGAGCTGAACGACAGCACGATCGAGGACAGCGTCGGCACCCAGACCAGGGCCAGGTGCAGCACGGTCGGGATGCCGACCATCAGCATCAGCACGATCCGGTCGCTGCCGGACAGCGCCGTGGCCCGGCGCCGCCCCCTGCGAGGGGCGGGCGTCGGGTCCGTGCGTGGGACGTTTTGCAGAACAGTCATTACTTCTGGAAGTACTGCTTGGCCTGGCTGGCGATCTTCTTGACCAGGCCGTCGATGTCGTTGGGGTTCTTGATGAAGTCGTTGACGCTGTTGATCGCGACCTCCTGGGCGAAGCCCGGGTCGGTGTCCCGGTCGAGGAACTGGGTGATGTGCTTGGCGTCGTTGACGAACTTCACGCACTTCTGCTGAAGCTTGTTGTACGACGCGGCATCCGCCTTGTTGCTCGCCGCGATGCTGGTCGGGTCCGACTTCAGGTAGGTCTGCTGGGCCTGTGCACCGGAGATGTAGGTCAGCAGCTTCTTGGCGTTGTCGGCGCTGCGCGGCTTCTGGGCCATGCAGAACCCGTCGATCGGCGCCTCGATGGTGTCCTGGCCGTACTGCGAGTTGATCTCCGGGAAGGCGAAGAAGTCCAGGTCGTCGAGCTTGCCGCCGGCGCTGAACTGCTGGCCGATCTGCTGCGAGCCGATCACCATCATGCCCGCCTCGCCCTTGAGCACCGACTGGGCGGCCTCCTGCCAGTCCCGGCCGAGCGAGTTGGGCTGGTAGAACTCCAGCAGCCGCTTCCAGTTGTCGAAGGTGGCCTTGACCTTCTCGCCGGCCCAGTCCTCCTTGCCCGCCATCAGGCTGACGTGGAAG
Source organism: uncultured Actinocrispum sp. (assembly GCA_966244135.1). Classification (GTDB taxonomy): domain Bacteria; phylum Actinomycetota; class Actinomycetes; order Mycobacteriales; family Pseudonocardiaceae; genus Kibdelosporangium. The sequence continues at coordinate 4,972 of CBIMJO010000703.1, forward strand.
TCGTAGCCGTTGGTGCGGAAGTTGATCTGGTCGAACGTGCCCAGCTGCGGCCAGCCGTTCTTCTGCCCGGCGGCCAGCGGGACGATGTTGTCCGACTTCATCTTGGTGGACAGCGTGATGAACTCGTCGAACGTCTTCGGGACCGTGTAGCCCTTCTGCTGGAAGACGCTCGGCCGGTAGAACACCGCCCACGGGTAGGAGTAGAACGGCACGAAGTACTGCTTGCCGTCGTCGCCGGTGGAGGCTTCCTTCTGGGCCGCGGTGTAGTTCGAGCCGATGGTGTTCCACAGGTCGGAGATGTCGCCGACCAGGTTCTTGGAGGCGAAGAAGCGCAGCCGGAAACCGGCGAACCAGGACCAGACGTCGTCCGCGCCGCCCTGCAGGTAGCTGGTGATCTGCTGCTGGAACGCCTCGTGGTCCTTGGTGTTGATGTTGACCTGGAGCTTCTCGGTGTCGGAGAACGTCTTCATCACGTCCGCCAGGGCGCCCTTGGGCACCGCGTCCGAGTAGTTCGAGCCGAGGCTGACCGCGGTCGAACTACCGCTGCCGCCGGATCCACCGCCGGAGTCGCCGCACGCGGCGAGGCCGGGGACCGCGGCGAGGCCCACGGTGGCGAACAGGCCCTTGAGGGCGGCCCGGCGCCCAAGCATCGACTCGAACGGAGGAGTCAAGCGGTTCATATGTCGCTCCAAACCCACGGACTCAAACAAGAGTGCTCACAATCTGGTA
>CBIMJO010000704.1:0-5698 GCA_966244135.1 uncultured Actinocrispum sp.
CCGGGTGATCGCCGTGGTGCTGCCGACCACCGCGAGGATCGGCGGCGATGGGTGGTCGCCGGGCGCGATGCCCAGGGCCGCGGCGAGCCTTACCCCGAAGGGACCGGAGTCCACCGACAGCCAGTGAGCCGAGACCTGTGCGGCCGCGGTCGCGATCACCCGAAGGTGTGCGTTCCGGGTCGCATCGCACACGATGATGTCGGCTTCTGTGTGCAGGGCGTGCACGATGGCGTCCACCCCACGTTCGACCACGTCCAGCGGGATCTCGGCGATCGCACGGTTCGTGCCCTGGCGCAGGATCGTCGCCACTCGCGACGAGGTGACCGGGTTCAACGCGTCCTTCGCGGCCGCCGTCTCCGCCAGCGGCACGCCGTCGACCAGGTGCAGGCCGCCGACCGTGACCCGGCCCGCGTCCGGGAACGCAGGCACGACAAGGGCTTTGACGTTCAGCACGGCCATCGCCGCGTCGGTCTCGGCACCGACGTTCCCGCGCAATGTGGTGTCGACCCGTTTGACGACAAGCCGCACGTCACCGACCGCCGCGATCGTCGCCTGGACCGCGGCACGAGCCTCATCCGGCGGCGCGTGCCGGTTGCCGAGGTTGACCACGAGCGCGTCGATGTCCGGAACCGGCGCTCCGCCGCGCACGGTCATGGTGTGCATGCCGAACTTGGCGAACAACGCACCGGTCGCATTGCTGCCGGTCAGGTCGTCGCCGATCACCAGAACCCGTGGCCTGCTCATTCTGAGCACCGATCCTGCTCGAAACGAGCAGAAAGTCAACCCGGGACCACGCGGGCAGTCCGGCATGGCAGCATCAGCGCAGCAACGACCGGGACCACCGCCAACCGGTCGCTACCACTGGGATGAACGGCGGGCAAAGGGGAGAGCTGTGCGCGTCCTGTCGGTTGACCTCGGCACGTCCAACACAGTGGCGGTGCTGTCCGCTCATGGGCGGCCGCCGCGGGTGATCGAGGTCGACGGTTCGGCGACGATGCCCTCGGCGGTGTTCGCCAGCGAGGACGGCAACCTGGTCGTGGGCCGGGACGCCGAGCGGCGGGCGCGGCTGGACCCGTCCCGGTTCGAACCCAACCCGAAGCGCCGTGTCGACGAAGGCACACTGCTGCTCGGCGACACCGTCGTGCCGGTGACCGATTCCCTCGCGGCCGTGTTGCGGCGGGTCAGCGACGAGACGTCCCGCCAGCTCGGCGGGGCGAAACCGGACGAGGTGCGGCTGACGCATCCCGCCCAGTGGGGTCCGGTCCGGCGCAACGTGTTGCTCGCGTCCGCCCGGCTCGCCGGTATGGGCTCCAACCTGGTGCTCGTGCCCGAGCCGGTTGCCGCTGCGGCGCACTTCGCGTCGTTCCCTGGTCAGTACCTCGCGCCCGGCAAGGCTTTCGCCGTCTACGACCTTGGCGCGGGCACGTTCGACATCGCGGTCGTCGGCGCGACGCAGCACGGGTTCTCGGTGCTGGCCGAGGACGGCCTGCCCGACCTCGGCGGTCTCGATGTGGACCAGGCGTTGCTGGAGCACGTCGGCCGCCAGGTCTCGCACCGCGACCCGGCCCGCTGGCAGCGGTTGCTGCGCCCGGAGACGACGGGGGATCGGCGGGCCCAGCGTGCGCTGCGCGAGGACGTGAAGGCGGCAAAGGAAGCGCTGTCCCGGCACCCGCAGACCGAAGTGCCCATGCCCGAGCCGTTCGACGACGTCCTGGTCACCCGGGCCGAGCTGGAGGCGCTGATCCGGCCGAGCCTGCTGCGCAGTGTCGAACTGCTCGCGGCGACGGTCCGGACCACGGGTTTGACGCCCGATCGGCTGGTCGGTATCTACCTGGTCGGGGGATCGAGCCGGATCCCGCTGGTGGCCACGCTGATCGCCGAGCAGCTCCGGGTCGTGCCGACCAGCCTGGACCAGCCGGAGACCGCGGTCGCCCTTGGTGCGCACCATGTGCCGCAAGAGGGCATCAGCATGCGCACCCAGGAGGTCAACAGCGCCCTCGCCGAGGACCAGCCGACCACGACCATGACCCCGGTCCGCGCCGGTGCGTACCGCGGTGCCCCGCAGAGTGGCGGTTTCCCTGCGCAGCAAGCGTTTCCGCCGAGCGGTCCGCAGCCGATCCGGCAGCCCCTGCCGGCCAACTTCCCGCAGGCCAAGCCGGCGCCCGCTCCGGTGCCGGAGAAGAAGGGCAACCGCAAGCTGCTGCTCACCGTCGGGGCATTCGTGGTCGTCGCCGCGGTCGCGGTGGGTGCGTTTTTCCTGTTGCGTCCCGGAAGTGACGTTCCGACCGCGGCGGACTGCCAGTCGGTCGCGGACAAAGACGGCAAAGGGTTCACGAAATGCCTGCGTCAACTGGCCGGCGGCGTGCCCGACACCGCCTCCTGCAAGGACGGCCCGGAGAGCAGCGGCATCGACGCCAACGTCGGCTTGATCACCACCTGCACGTTGCCTGATCAATACGAGGTGACCTATCTGCAGGCCAACTCGCAGGCGGTGGCCACTCAGGAGGCCGACAAGGTGGCCGGTTCCCTCGGCGGCGACCGCGTCCAGGCCGACTGGAAGGGCAACGGCCTGACCGGCCAGTACAAGGCCGCGGTCAGCGGCGGGACCGGCAAGCTCGTGTTCACCGTGCAGGATCGCCCGATCGTGGGAGTGCTGAGCAAGGTCGAGCTGCGCGGTGCCTACACTCCAGACGACCTCGCGAACTTTTTCGAGAAAAGTGTTCAGCCCGGTACCTGAGAATCCGGATTATTGATTTCCGTCGTACCATGGAATGACTTGTGCGGAGCAATTGTTCGCGAGCACAGTGAACGGCATGAACGATCGGGAGCTGACCATTCGCGTGCTCGGTGATTTCACCAGCCTGGAATACGCGCTGCTCGCTTATGAGATCGGCATGAGGCTGCGCGCCGCCGGTCTCGGCGACCGGACCTTGGTGATGGCCGACGGCAGGATTATCGGCCTGGAGAACGACCCCGAATGACGGAGATCCCGCGCCGGGCCTCCGGCGCGGGACGAACCTCACTCGTTGCCGGCCGACTTCGCGCGGATGCGCGCCTCGGTCTCGCGCAGCTCCTCGGTGAACCCCTCGCCGAAGTCCTCGTCCTCGGTCACCTGGCGCACCTCGAGGTTGGTCTCCCAGGCCGGCGCGCTGGGTACCCGGGTGGCCCACTCGACGGCCTCGTCCAGCGAGTCCACCCGGATCAGCCAGAACCCGGCGACGAGCTCCTTGGCCTCGGTGAACGGGCCGTCGGTGATGGTCGTCTTGCCGTCGGCGATCTTGACCCGCTTGCCCTTGGCGCTCTCCCGCAGGCCCTCGCCGGCCAGCAGGACCCCGGCGTCGGCCATCTCCTCGTTGAACTTGGCCATCGCGCCGATCATCGCCGTGATCGCGGCCGGATCGGCCGGCATTCCCTGTTCGGCCTGCTCGTTCGACTTGATGATGATCATGAACCGCATGGGTGTGCACCCTCCCTCAGTAGCGAACGCGGCGACTCTACCTGCGTCGGCGGTAGGCGCGGATCAGCAACAGCAGGGAGGTGAGCACCGCGGCGATGGCGACCACCTGCAGTGCGATCGACTCGAATTCGGTGGGGGCGGGCACATCACTAGGGTAGGCGTCGATGCGTACCACCGTCTTCCGAAACCTGATGGCAGCCGAGTTCGGCGCCGTCCGAGCCGAGATGCTCGCCCGGGACCACGTGCTGGCCGCGATCGGCGGCCGCACCGTCGACCAGGCACTCGAGGCCGGGATGTCGCCCAAGGAGATCTGGCGAGCCGTGTGCGACGACTTCGACGTGCCGGCGGAACGCCGTTAGACGGTTGCGCGCACAGCGAACACGGTCGGGGTCGGCGTGCCGCCCTCGGTGAACCGGTCGAGGGTCAGGCCGGCGTCGTGGAACATGTGCAGCAGGTCCGGCAGCGGCCAGTGGGTCGCGCCGACCTTGTCCCGGATCCCCTGATCGGTCCACGACGCCGTGGTCCAGTGGCCGTCCAGGTATCCGGGCCGGATGACGGTGGCCGCCGGGTCGCCGCGGTCGGCGAACCCGCCGCAGAAACACGGATGCACCCCGACGTGCACGAAGACGCCGCCGGGCCGGAGCACTCTGGCCACTTCGCGGAGCACCGCCGGGTAGGCGGGCATGTCGGTGTGGACCATCATCGCGATCGCCGCGGGGACACTGTTGTCGCGGACCGGTAGGCGCTGGGCATCGGCGCGTGCGATGGGCAGCCGGGCTTTGGCGTGCCGCAGCATCCCCTGCGACAAATCCACCCCAACAGGGGACCAGCCCAGGTCGCGCACTGTCTGAGCGTGCACACCCGTGCCGCACCCGATCTCCAGGCAGACGCCCGAGCCCGCGCCGAGCAGGCTGCGCAGCGCCCCGTCGATGCCGATGGGATCGTCCTTCAGGGCGCCGAGGAACTCCGCCTCGTACCAGTCCGCGATCTCGTCATATGCCGCTGTCACCACGGTTCCATTCGACCGCTGCCGGAACTGTCGGTGCCATGTGTTTCGCTCGTGGCGGATGGACTTCACGTGACCAGCCGGAACGGATCGCCCGGCGTGTCGGGCGAACGGGTCGAACACGTGTTCGCTACGATGTGCTCCGACCGGCGACCCCGAAAATGTCGGTCCCTACCCGTAGCGTCTGTCCCGACCTGAAACCGCTCGACCAACGAGGTGGACTTACAGATGGCACCAGCAGCACCCGACCGGGGCAAGGCGCTCGAGCTTGCCCTCGCGCAGATCGACAAGCAGTACGGCAAGGGTTCCGTGATGCGGCTCGGCGAGGAAGCCCGCGCGCCGATCAAGGTGATCCCGACCGGCTCCATCGTCCTGGACGTGGCGCTCGGCATCGGCGGCCTGCCCCGCGGCCGGATCGTCGAGATCTACGGCCCGGAGTCCTCCGGTAAGACGACGGTCGCCCTGCACGCGGTGGCCAACGCGCAGCGCGCCGGCGGCATCGCGGCGTTCATCGACGCCGAGCACGCGCTGGACCCCGAGTACGCCAAGGCGCTCGGCGTGGACACCGACGCGCTGCTCGTGTCCCAGCCGGACACCGGTGAGCAGGCGCTGGAGATCGCGGACATGCTGATCCGCTCCGGCGCGCTGGACATCCTGGTGATCGACTCGGTCGCGGCGCTCGTGCCCCGCGCCGAGATCGAGGGCGAGATGGGCGACAGCCACGTCGGCCTGCAGGCCCGGCTGATGAGCCAGGCGCTGCGCAAGATCACCGGTGCGCTCAGCAACTCCGGCACCACCGCGATCTTCATCAACCAGCTGCGCGAGAAGGTCGGCGTCATGTTCGGCTCGCCCGAGACGACGACCGGTGGCAAGGCGCTGAAGTTCTACGCGTCGGTGCGGCTGGACGTGCGCCGCATCGAGACGCTGAAGGACGGCGGCGAGCCGGTGGGTAACCGCACCCGCGTCAAGGTGGTCAAGAACAAGGTGGCGCCGCCGTTCAAGCAGGCGGAGTTCGACATCCTCTACGGGTTCGGCATCAGCCGCGAGGGCTCGCTCATCGACATGGGCGTGGAGCAGGGCATCCTGCGCAAGTCCGGCGCCTGGTACACCTACGAGGGCGACCAGCTCGGCCAGGGCAAGGAGAACGCCCGCAAGTTCCTGCGTGACAACCCCGATGTCGCCAACGACATCGAGAAGCGCATGCCTGGCCGCAAGGACGTCATGATCCGCGCCCT
>CBIMJO010000705.1:0-5693 GCA_966244135.1 uncultured Actinocrispum sp.
GCTCGGCTTCGACAGCGAGGAGGACCTGCGCAAGGCCCTTGAGAGCCCGCAATGGGCGGCCGCGGTCGCCCAGGTCGGTGACATGCGTGGCCGCCGGATCGCCGTGATGGGCACCGAACAGGAGATGTTCGCCGGATGAGGCAGGCCGTACTGGATTTTCGCAAGCGTGCCGAGCAGGCCGACTTCGTCGCGGTCATCGACGACACCGGGGCGCACACCGCTGCGGAGCTGCTGGCTCACGCGGACCATCTCGCGGACTCGCCCGCCTTCCGTGGCACCGTCCTGATCCAGGCGGACAACTCGTGGCGCACCGTCGCGGCGGCTCTGGCCACGGGCCTGTCCGGCGGTGTGCTGGCCGTGGTGAACCGGCACACCACCCGCGCGGAGTTCCTCGCCGCCGTCGAGGACATCCGGCCGGACGCCGTGGTCGCCGAACCGTCCGCGCTGAGCGAATGGGATGTGTCCGGGGATGCCCGCCCGGTGCTCGGCGGGTGGCACCTGGTGTCCACATCGGACAGTACGGATCCGTCCCGCTGGAACGGCGGCGTGTTCATCGGCCTCACCTCCGGATCCACCGGCCGCGCCAAGGGGGTCGTGCAGTCCGAGCAGGCGCTGCACTACGCGTGCACGTGCACCATCGAGATCAACGGCCTGCTCCCGGGTGACGCGGTGGCGGCCATCGTGCCGCTGTCCTCGACGGCCGCTTTCTGTTTCGGGGTCTACCTGTCGCTGATCCTGGGCGGCCCGCTCGTGCTCACCTCGAAGTGGGACCCGCCGGCCGTGCTGACGAGACTGGCGGACACCAACGCACGGTGGACGATGTGTGTCCCGACCATGGCCCTGCAACTGGCGGCCGCCGCGGAACCGCTGGCCTTGGCGGGAGTCCGGTCGATGACCGTCGGCGGCGGCCCGATGGACCGCGCCGCGCTCGCCCGGGCCGAACGCACGCTGGGGACCAGGATCCTGCGCGTGTTCGGCATGTCGGAGTGCCTCGGCCACACCTCGCCCCGGCCGGACGAACCGGAGGAGATCCGGCTTGGGCATGATGGCAGGCCGTTCCCGGGGACCCGGGTGCGGGCGGTGTCACCGTCGGGAGATGTCCTCCCGCCGGGCGAGACCGGGCGTGCGCAGGTACGCGGGCCGTCGCTGTTCCTCGGCTACGCCCGGGGCGGCCGGGTGCAACCGCCTGAGCTGACCGCGGACGGGTTCCTGCCCACCGGCGACCTGCTGGTGTCCGATGAGGACGGTCTGGTCACGGTGATGGGGCGGGAGAAGGACGTCATCATCCGTGGCGGTCGCAACATCGACATCACCGAGGTCGAACGGGCGGTCGCCGGATACCAGCGGCTGGACCACGTCTGTGTGGTGCCGGTCGCCGACCCGGTGCTGGGGGAGCGGATCGCGTTGCTGGTGGTCTCGCGCGACGGCGGCCCGGTGGACCTCGCGGAGATCACCGGACACCTGAGCGCGGCCGGGCTGGCCAAGACGAAGTGGCCCGAGTTCGTGTACGTCGTGGATGCGTTGCCGCAGACCAAGGTCGGCAAGCTCGACCGTGCGGCCGCTCGCGCCCTGGCCGAGGGGATGCGTTCGTGAGCCTCGACCGCCGCGCCTGGGCCACGGCCGGACCGGAGACCGTCGGCCCCGGTGTGCACCGGATCCCGTTGCCCCTGCCCAATGACGGCCTGCGGGCGGTCAATGTCTATGTCCTGGAACGCTCCGACGGTCTCGTGCTGATCGACGCGGGCTGGGCGACGCCCGAATCGCTTGCGGTGTTGAGCGATTCGATGGCGGAGTTCGGCCATCGGCCGGCGGATGTCACCGATGTCCTGGTGACGCACATCCATCGCGACCACTACACGCAGGCCGTGGACCTGCGCCGGCGGTTCGGCGCCCGCGTGCACCTCGGCGCGGGCGAACGGCCGGGGCTGGAGTTGCTCGCGAAGTTGCACACTGACGTGCCGGTGAGCTCTCTGGACACCCTGCGCCGTGGCGGTGCGGGCGAGCTGGCGTCCCGACTCGCCGACGGATACGGCGAGTTCGACCCGTCCGGATGGGAACAGCCGGACCGCTGGCTGTCCGCAGGCACACATCACTCGCTGCGGGTCATTCCCACGCCTGGGCATACGCGCGGCCACGTGGTGTACCTGGACGAGGCGAACGGTGTGCTGTTCTCCGGCGATCACGTCCTCCCGCACATCACCCCGTCGATCGGGTTCGAGCTGGGCGAGCCAGGGTTGCCCCTCGCCGACTACCTCTCGTCGTTGCGCCTGATGCTGACATTGCCGGACACGCGGCTGCTCCCGGCCCACGGCCCGATCACCGGCAGCACGCACGTCCGGGTCAAGGAACTGCTTGCCCACCACGACGAACGGCTCGCCGAGACCGAGGAAGCCCTGCATTCGGGCGCACGAGACGGTTACGCGGTCGCCCAACGGCTGCCGTGGACCGGCCGCCGCGTCCGGTTCGACGAGCTGAACGGCTTCAACCAGATGCTCGCGGTCAACGAGACGGTGGCGCACCTGGACGTTCTCGTCGCCCGAGGCCGGGCCACATCGTCTACTGTGGACGGTGTGGCCCGCTACCGGCCCGTCTAGCGGGCGGTCCACCCACCGTCCACATACAACTCCGAACCGGTCACGAAACTGGAGTCGTCACCGGCCAGGAACACCACGGCACCGGCAACCTCGTCGGTGCGGCCGAGCCGGCCCAGCGGGGTGCCGTCGATCATCGCGGTGTACCGGCTGGTGCCCTGCCACAGCTGCCGCGAGCGAGGAGTCTCGATGAACCCAGGATGGACCGAGTTGACCCGCACGCCACGCTTTCCCCAGTGCAGCGCCGCGTTCTTGGTCATCAGCCGGACGGCGCCCTTGGCCGCGTGGTAGGAGAAGTGCGTCCCGAACCCGCCCACCGTGCCGAAGATCGACGCGATGTTGACGATCGAGCCGCCGCCCGACCGCTCGATCGCCGGGCCGCCGTGCTTCATCCCCAGCCACACCCCGCGCTGGCTGACCGCGATCACCTTCTCCCAGCTGTCCATGGTCTCGGTCTCCACGGTGTGCGGCTCGCCGATGCCCGCGTTGTTCACCAGCACCGAGAGCCCGCCGAGATCGGCCTCCACCCGCGCCACCAGCGCCTGCCAGGCCTCTTCGGAGGTGACGTCCAGCGCCAGGCCCACCGCGCCGGGCAGGTCCCGCGCCAGGGCCGCGCACAGGTCCGGGTCGAGGTCGGTCACCACGACCCGCGCGCCTTCGTCGGCGAGCCGCCGGACGATCGCCTCGCCGATCCCGCCGGTGGCGCCGGTGACCACAGCCGCTTTCCCAGACAACCGCATGAACCCTCCCGGCGAACGACTATTAGCCATGACAGTCTGGAAGAATTCAAATGTCAAGACATCGTGGCTAATGAGCGTTAGCCTGGGTGGCATGAGGGTGGAGCGACCGTACCGGCCACAGGACACGTCGACCGGCCTGCCCGCCGACCGGACCGCCGCGATCCGCGCCGCGGCGCTGCGGCTGTTCGCCACCCAGGGCTATCGCGCGACGACCATGGCCGATATCGGCGCCGCCGTGGGCATCCGTGGTCCCAGCATCTACAAACACGTGTCCGGCAAGCGGGAACTGCTCGCCCAGATCATGACGACCACCATGGCGGCCCTCATCGCCGCGCACACCCAGGCGATCGCCACCGGGTCCAATGTCGAGGAGCAGTTGCGTCGCGCGGTGCAGGAACACGTCCGCTACCACGCACAGCACCAGTTGGAGGCGTTCGTCGGCAACCGTGAGATCGCCAACCTCGACCAGCCGGACCGCGACCGGGTCCTGCGCCGCCGCAGCACCTACGAACGCGGTTTCCGGGTGCTCATCGAACGCGGCGTCGCCGAGGGCGTCTTCCACGTGCGCTCGGCGCGGCTCGCGTCGTACTCCATCCTCGACATGGGCATGGGGGTCGCGAACTGGTTCCACGAGGGCGGCGAGTTCTCCGTGGAGCGGCTGTCCTACGAGTACGGCGACCTGGCGCTGCGCCTCGTCGGCTGCGTCGCCTGAATTTCAGTCCGTCACGAACCAGTTCCCGTTCTGGAACGTCATCGTGCGGTCGCCCATGTCGGACGAGGTGAACTTGACGCTGCCCGCCCGGATCGCCGTCCCGGGAATGCGAACCGTGCCCGCCTTGGCGGTGACCTGTGTGGGGTCCACTGTGGCTGTTTTCAGGGCCTGCTTCTGGGCCGGTGAGATCATCTGGAACATGATCGGAATGCTCTGCCGGCAGGTCCCGACGCCTTCCTGCTCTGCCTTCTTCGCGGCCGGTCCGGCGATCTCACAGACCACGTCGAGGTTCTCGTTGCCCACCGCGTGCAGGTAGTCCTCGTACCGCTTCAAAGCGGACTCGGTCGTGTTGCCCGCCGCGGGAGGCGGTGGCGCGTTCGGCGGAGCCTCGGTCTTGGGGCGCTTGACCAGGGTCGCCGCCATCGATACGTAGTCGCCGGTGTAGCTGACGTGGAGTTTGCCGTCGAGCAGTTCGAGCGAGACGTTTCCCTCGGGTACGCAGGTGCCCGCCTCGGTCGACTCGATCTTCTCGTGCATCGCGGCCAGATGCCTGCTCGACCGGGTGACCGTCCAGGTGCCTTCGCAGTCGAGCCTCGGGTCGGGCTGGTCCCAGGTCGTGCGGTAGTGGACGGTGCTCTTGTCTTTGCTCAGGCTCAGCCGGATGTGGTACGGCGTGACCCGGGGCCGCTGCGTCGCGGGCTTCTCCGTCTCCCAGTCACCCTCGAAGTCGGCGCCCAGTTCGGTGGTCACCGGCTCCTCGGCGTCGTCACACGACTTGGCGATGAACACGTTGCTGATCACCCGGCTGGGCCCGGGGCCGGGGATCCGGTCGAACCCGGCGAGGGGCACCCAGCTTTCCTTGCCCCACCAGCCGCGGTAACCCCACCACGGCTCCTGGGGGAGCGCATGGACGTTCTCCCAGGTGTTCCACTGTGTACCGGCCGATCGGGAGTCGAGCGAGAAAGGCACGATGTAGGTCTCGCCCGAGTCCGGGTAGGACCCGTGGGACCCCTTGGCGGAGTACACGTGCGGGTGCTCGCCGGTCTTGCCCAGCTTGCCGCCCCACGGCACCTTGCAGGGAAGGCCGCCGTGCTTGTAGAACACGACGCCGTCCGGCTTGCCGTCCTTCATCGGGACCGCGACCCGTTCCCAGTCGCCCTCGTGCTTGTTGCCGCTGGAAAGGTCGTTGTAGCCGTAGAAGAACCAGTAGACGTACGCGACCTGCCCGCTCTTGTCATCCCGGTGGAACTCCCAGTACACCGGCGCGCCGGCCCCATCACCGGCCCGCGTGTCCTGCCCGGCCTTCAGGTAGAAGCCAGTGCCCTCCGGGAAATCACCCGGATCGTCGGACACCTTCCGGTCCCTGCTGCCGGCACCGGCGCAGTCGTCCTGCTTGTGTGAGTACTCACCCTTCATACGGCTCGGGTCGGCCTGGCCGGCCACCTCGTGGTCGTCGCAGTCATCGCCGTGCAGGAACCAGAGTGAGGCCTTGCCGATGTAGCGGGTGGCGTCCATCGGCATGTTCTTCTCATCGTTCGCCAGGAAGACCAGGGGTGCGTAGCGCGCGGCCACCGCCGGATCACCGCCCTCGGACGGACCCGACACCTGCTTCGGCTCGTCGTCGCAGCCCCCGGCCAAGCCCGCCACCAA
>CBIMJO010000706.1:0-5691 GCA_966244135.1 uncultured Actinocrispum sp.
TCGGGGACGACCGGCCGGCCCAAGGGTGTGGCCATGAGCCACCGCGCGGTGATCTCCTTCTACCGTGGGATGTTGTCGCACGCGATCATCACCAGCGACGCTCGGGTGGCCACAACCTCCCCGCTGCAGTGCGACTTCTCGTTGCTCGACATTGGACTCGCGCTGGGCAGCGGCGCCACCTTGATCGCTGTGCCCCGCGACGCGGTCCGCTGGCCACGGCGGTTCCTCCGGTTCCTGCAGGACACCGGGGCGACACAAGTCAATGGTGTGCCGACGATCTGGCGGCAGGTGCTCCGGCATGAAGCGGCGGCGCTGTCCGAACTGCACCAGATCCGGGGAATCCTGTTCTCCGGCGAGAACTTCCCGCTGGCCGACCTGCGCCGGCTGCAGCAGGCGCTGCCCATGGTGCGGATCGTGAACTGCTTCGGCCCGACCGAGGCCATGGCGTTCTCGCTCACCGACGTGCCCAACCCGTTGCCACCCACGACAAAGCGGCTCTCCATCGGGTTCGCCTATCCCGGCGCGGAGATGATGATCGTCGACGAGGAGGGCAACCCGATCGACCGGTCGCACGTGGTCGGCGAGATCTACATGCGCGGACCGTCACTGTTCAACGGCTACTGGGACGACCCGGAGGCCACGCGCCGAGCGCTGGTTCTAGACCCGCTCAACCCCCGATCGGGTCAGCTTGTCTACCGATCGGGCGATCTCGCCTACCGGGGCGAACACGGTGAGCTGTACTTCTGCGGCCGCGCCGACTCCCAGGTCAAGATCCGTGGCAACCGTGTCGAGCTGGGCGAGGTGGAGAGCCGCCTGGTCGAGTTCCCGGGGATCTCGGCCGCTGTGGCGTTCGTGCGGCAGCGTCCCGACCGGGACAGCGAGCTGAGCGCGTTCGTGGTGCTGGATGCCGGGGTGGCCGAGCTGGCCCAGCACGAGCTGACCGAGTTCTGCCGGGAGACGATGCCGGACTACATGGTGCCGCGGGATGTCCGCGTGCTCCCGGAACTCCCGGTGACCACCAACGGCAAGACCGACCGGGCCGCACTCGCGGCCGCGGGTGAGATCTGACCTATTTCGAGAGCGTCGCGTCGATTCCCGCCACCGCGCGGATCGCGTCGGCGAGGTCCTTGCCGTTGGGTGCCTTCTCCGGGTCCACCAGCCATTGCGCGATCACGCCGGTGAGCATGGCCAGCGCGAACGAGCCCACGGAACGGATGGAGTGCTCGTCGGAGGCGGGGTCGAGCAGCTGCAACAGGGTCGCCAGGCCGCGGCGGGCGGTCTCCTGGGCGGCGGAGAAGTACGGGCGCATCTCGGGGGAGTGCTGCAGATGGCTGAAGATCTCGAACTGCGCCACCCACAGCTGGCGGTGCTCCTCGAACATGCCGATGACCCGGGTCCACACCGACTCGAACCGCTCCAGCGGGGTGTCGTCCGGGTTGACGTTCGCCGCCAGCGCCTGGCCCAGCTCGTTGCCCCACTCCTCGGTGGCCTGCACGAGGGCGGCGTTCATCAGCGCGTCCTTGGTGCCGAAGTGGTAGCCGATCGAGCCGAGGTTGGTGTTGGACGCCGCCACGATGTCGCGGGCGGTCGTGCGCGCGAACCCCTTCTCGAGCAGGCAGCGCTTGGCGCCCTCGAGGAGCTGTTCCCGGTGTCCCATCAGCTGTCCCATCCGTACCCAGACGTTCTTCGCATGGTACGCGCCACTGTCCGGTTCGTTCACGACGAGGTCGTGAGAAATTGTGCCCAGTGGAGTGACGGTACCACGACATTTCCGCGCGCGGGTTGTCCGGCCGGTTCGCTGATTACCATGGGGATATGACCGCGATGGCCGCAACGGCCGCCGATACCGCACGTTTCCGCGCTTACGGGCCGCGTCATATCGACGCCATCGGGCGGCGGTTCGGTCTGTCCACGGCGATGGTTTCCACAATTCGGGCGCTGGCCCATGTGCTGCCATTCCGGGTGAACGAATATGTGCTGAACGAGCTGGTCGACTGGGCGGACGTGCCGGGCGACCCGCTTTTCCAGCTCACCTTCCCGCAGCGTGGAATGCTGCCACTGGCGGACGAGCTCCGGCTGTCATCGGCTGAGTCCCCGGGCGCGTTGCGCGATGAGGTCCGGCGAATCCGCGCGACGCTCAATCCGCATCCATCCGGGCAATGGCTGAACGTGCCCATTGTGGACGGTTCCGCGCTGCCCGGGATTCAGCACAAGTATGCCGAGACGGTGTTGTACTTTCCCGGACACGGCCAGACGTGTCACTCGTACTGCACCTATTGTTTCCGGTGGGCCCAGTTCGTCGGCGATTCCTCGCTGCGGTTCGCCGCACCGGATCCCGGCCGGCTGCTGTCGTACCTGCACGGGCATCCTGAGGTCAGCGACGTGCTGATGACCGGTGGCGACCCGCTGGTGATGTCCACTTCGCGCCTGGCCGAACACCTTGAGCCGCTGCTGGCGGTGGAGTCGTTGGCCACCATCAGGATCGGCACCCGGGCGCCCGCGTACTGGCCGTACCGGTTCACTTCGGACGCCGACGCCGGCTCGTTGCTGCGGTTGTTCGAGCAGATCGTGGCCTCGGGGCGGACGCTGGCCGTGATGGCGCACTTCGCGCATCCCCGTGAGCTGACCACCTCCGCCGCGACGCGGGCGCTGGCCCGGATCCGGGACACTGGCGCGGTTGTCTATTGCCAGGCACCGATTGTGGCTCATGTCAACGACGACGCCCGCACTTGGGCGGAGCTGTGGCGGCGCGAGCTGCGGGCCGGTGCGGTGCCTTACTACATGTTCGTCGAACGGGATACCGGGCCGCACAACTATTTCAAGGTTCCGCTGGCCCGCGCGGCCGAGATCTTCCAAGCGGCGTACCGGACCCTGCCTGGGCTGGCACGCACAGTGCGCGGTCCGGTGATGTCCGTGACGGCGGGAAAAGTCGTGGTGGACGGGGTCGCCGAGACGCCGGAGGGCCGGTTCTTCCAGTTGCGGATGCTGCAGGCGCGTGACCCCGCGTTGGTCGGGCGTCCGTTCCGGGCGCGGTACAGCACAACCGCCAGCTGGTTGGACGAGTTGCACATGGACTCGGCCACACCAGCTGATATAGCCGAGGGGACAGGGGCGTGAAGGAGGCGGACAAGGACATGGCCGGCTGGAGGGTCTCACCCAACCTGGCCCTCAACCAACAGGTCGAGGCACGCCAGGCCACCGGGGAGTCCATTGTGCACCTGGGGTTCGGGGAGGCGCGGCTGCCCGCGTTCCCGCCCCTGGTCGAGCGCCTGGTCGCGGGGGCGGGCCGCAACTCGTACGGTCCGGTGGCTGGGGGACAGGCGGTCCGGGAGGCGATCGCCGGGTACTTCACACGCCGGCGGTTGCCGACGGACGCATCGCAGATCGTGATCGGCCCGGGCAGCAAGCCTTTGTTGATGGCGCTGAACTTGGTGGTGCCGGGGGATGTGCTGCTGCCCAGGCCGGCGTGGAACACCTATGCGCCACAAGCGGAACTGGCCGGGAAGAAAGCGTTTCACGTGCCGATCACCCCGGCTGCCGGCGGGGTACCGGATCCGGGCGCCCTGCGGGAGACAATCCTCGCCGCGCGGGCGTTGGGGCGAGATCCGCGGATCGTGATCCTGACGCTGCCGGACAACCCGACCGGGACCTTGGCTCCGGCCAAGCTGGTGCGGGAGATCTGCACGATCGCCGAGCAGGAGGACCTGCTCATCATCTCGGACGAGATCTACCGGGACCTGATGCACGATCCTTCTGTTTCCGTGGCCAGTCCGGCGGAGTTCGCGCCGCCGCGGACCGTTGTGACAACGGGGTTGTCGAAAAGCCTTGCGGTGGGCGGGTGGCGGATCGGGGCGGCCCGGTTCCCCGCCGGGCCTTGGGGCGAGCGGATCCGGGACGGCGTCGTGTCGTTCGCGTCCGAGGTCTGGTCCACTGTGGCCGGTCCGATGCAGGAGGTCGCCGAGTACGCTTTCACCGAGCCGCCGGAGATCCGTGCTTACGTGGAGCGGACGGCTCAGCTGCACGGTACCGTCGCACGGGCGGTGCACCAGATCCTTGTAGGGGCAGGGGCTTCGTGCCGGCCGCCGACCGGCGGGTTCTATGTGTACCCGGACTTCGGGCAGGTGCGCTCGCGGCTGGCGTTGCTGGGGGTGACGGACTCCGAGTCGCTGCAACGATATCTGGCCGATGAGCATGGGATCGTGGTCCTGGCCGGACATCTGCTGGGTGACGACTTCGGGGCGCTGAGGTTCAAGGCGGCCACGAGCATGCTCTACGGATCCACGCCGGTGCAACAACTCGCGGCCCTGGAGGCTTCGGATCCGTTGCGGGTGCCGCACATCAGCGACGTGCTGACCCGCCTGGAGGAGGCGTTCACCAAGCTCTGTGCGTGAGTCAGAGCAGCGCGGACAGCGTCGCCCACAGCACGCCGGGGGTGGCGAAAGTGGCCAGGGTGAGCGCCTCGTCGCGGAACCGCACGCGGTAAGCCGATTCCAGGTCCGCGAGCAGTTCCACGGTGCCGAAGGAATCGAGGCCGAGATCGCGCAGCCCGGACTCGCCGGTCAGCGCCTGATCCGACGGGAGAAACGGGAGGTACCGGCGCAGGATCTGCTCGAACCCACCATCCCAGGTCGTGTCGCGCACCTTGCCGGCCGAGGTGAGACTCATGCAACTGGGCATGAGAAAATCATGACTCCGGCATGACATCCGCGTCAACGACATCCATGAGTATCTCCGGGCCGCGGCATTCTTTAGGGGTTCATCGCGGCCCCGGCTGGAGTCAGGCGAAAATGCATCTCGCACACCGTTTCCTCCGCGGCCTTTCACAGGCCGCGGCCCGGCCCGCACTGGTGGTGGGTCCGGAAGTGCTGACCTATCAGGAACTGCATTCGCTGGCCATGCGATGGGCCGCAGGTGTGCGGGCCACGGTTGGACGGCGTCCGGTCGGGGTCGTCTGCGGGCGCAGTGTGCTCGGCTATGTGGGTGTGCTGGCTGGTGTCTACGCCGGGGTGCCAGTGGTTCCGTTGCTTGCTGACCATCCTGTCGGCCGGACTCGTCAGATGCTTGCGTCGGCAGGGGTTGCTGGGGTCATCGTGGATGGTTTCGGGGCTTCACTGGATCTTGGCCTGCCGGTGGTGTCGCCTTCGGCTCCGGTTGCTCCCTGTGAGGTGGGATCGTCCGACATCGCATACATCCTGTTCACCTCCGGGTCCACTGGACGGCCGAAAGGGGTGCGGCTGTCGCATGGGAACCTGGCGCACTACTTCTCGTTGATGGACGCTTGGTATGGGTTCTCCGCCGCGGACGTGTTCTCGCAGGCGGCCGGGTTGAACTGGGATTCCGCTGTTTCGGACTTGTGGTGTGCTTGGGGGGCTGGGGCTTCGCTCGTGTCCGTGCCCGCTGTTGCGTACCGGGACTTGCCTGAGTTTGTTGGTGTGCATGAGATTTCGGTGTGGTTCTCTGCTCCTAGTGTGATCTCTCTGGTGCGGCGGACCGGGCGGTTGGGTGCTGGGTCTCTTCGTGGGTTGCGGTGGTCTTTCTTTGGGGGTGAAGGGCTCACTCATGGCGATGCTGCTTTGTGGCAGGCGGCGGCTCCTGCTTCGGCTGTGGTGAACGTGTATGGGCCGACGGAGGCGACCATCACCACTCATCGGCATACGTGGTCGGCTGCTTCGGTTGGGCTCAATGGGATTG
>CBIMJO010000707.1:0-5686 GCA_966244135.1 uncultured Actinocrispum sp.
CGGGGTCACCATGATCCCGCGCAAAACGCGGAGCTGCCTGCTCGACTTCCAGGTGCGGCGGGGGGCGCGGATTGCCGGCTATGTGGAGGCGAAGCGGCCGGGGACGGACCTCGGCCTGGCTTCGGAAGGGGAGCAGATCCGGCGGTACCGACGGACGTTTCCCAACCTCTTGCTCACCAATTTCCGCGAGCTCTGGCTGTACCGCGAGGGCGACCTCGTGGCCCGCACCGAGGTGGGCCGGCTGGTGGACGGGCCGGAGCGGTTCCTGGAGCTGCTGGACCGGATCCGGGCGGTCGCGCCCGTCGCCGGAGTGCGGTCGAACTTCATCGTCGGGTTCCCCGGTGAGTCCGAAGACGACTTCGCCGAGGTGCTGGAGTTCGTCTCGGCGGCGCGGCTGGACTCCATCGGGGTGTTCGGGTACTCCGACGAGGAAGGCACCGAGGCGTTCACCTTCGAGTCCAAACTGGACTCGATGACGATCGCCTCGCGAGTGGAGACCCTGGCTCTGCAGGCGGACGAGTTGTGTTCTCGCCGGTCCGAAGAACGGATTGGGTCCACGGTCGAGGTGCTCGTGGGCACCGCGGGACACGGCTGGGCCGCCCATCAAGCGGCCGAAGTGGACGGTCACGTGACGTTCGCCGGGGCCGCTCCGCTGCCCGGCGATCTGGTTCGCGCGGTGGTCACCGGGACCGACGGGGTCAACCTCGTGGCTGAGATCGTTTGAGCAGGTAGTCGACCATCCGGCACCAGCCTCGCAGGAACATCAGCTCGGCTCGCGAGTACGGCTCCGGGTCGATGTCCCTGATGTGCCGGGCGATGACGTCCAGGCAGGTCTTGTGCGCCTTCCAGAGCGTGAACCGGATCGGCTCGTCGTCGGGTGCCCTTGTGGTTCGCGATGGTCTCGAAGTAGGCGCGCCAGTCCGCTATGCCCTGCGTGAACTCACTCCTGGCATAGCGGAACCGCGTTTTCCCTTCTGGCCCGGCGAGTTCCAGGCCCGGCACAGTGCCCGCCTCGACCGCGCCCAGCCACGGAACCACGCTCAGCGCGTAGTTGCCGCAGCCCCAGGCCGCATCCGGCCAGTTCCGCGGGACGCGTCATGCCTGTGACTTAACGCCAACCGTCATCACACCCAGATAACCATCCCCCTGTGGGGTGAGGGTGAGGACGTTGCTCTGATCGAAGATGCCGTCCTGGTCGTTGCCGGTCCGGCGGCCGCTGTGCGCGGAGTACGGCTGCTTCGCGTACACCGCGTCGCTGACCTTCTCGTCGAAGTAGAGCTGGCTGGTGAGCACGGTGGCCTTGTCGATGTGCACCTTGAAGTGGATGTGCACGGCCCGGCCCTGGTACCAGCCGGGATAGATGGTCTGGAACACGACCACACCGTCCGCATTGGTCACCTGAGCACCCCGTAGGTACGTCTTCTGGTCGGTCCGCTTGCCGCCCTGCGTCCCGCTCTCGAACCCCGAGTACTCGCCGGTCGCGTCGCAGTGCCAGATGTCCACGACCGCGTTCGCCAGCGGCTTGCAGGCCGCGTCCCGCACGCGCATGGCCAGCTGCAACGGCGTCCCGGTCCGGTCCTCGCGGATGTCCGAGCGGATCGAGTCGACGTCGAAGTAGTACGGCCCCTCGGTCTCCTCCGGGGTCAGCACGCAGCTGTCCACCTCGGGAAACACCACGGACGAGGACGTCTGCGGCGCAACCGTCGCCACGCCGCCGCTCGTCGTCGGCACCACAGCCGATGACGTCGCCACACCCTCGGAGGACGTGCAGGCGGCCAGCAGGGCCCCGAGCCCCACCGAGCCGCCGGCCGCCAGGAACCGCCGCCTGTCAGTAGTCACAGGTTCCATGGTCGGGCCTCAACCTGTGGCCCGCCTGTTTCCCAGCTGTGCGGTTCCTGTCGGCTACGGCAACAACGCCGGGACCAGGAACAACGCGATGAGCAGACCGCAGAAGATGCCGTTGGAGATGCGGTGGTCGCGCAGGAACCCGGCGAACTCGCGGATGGTGGCGCTGGGCAGGTAGTACAGGGCGGTGTGCGAGCCGATGACCTGGCCGTTGACCTTCAGACGGCGGGCCATTAGCGCGGTGCGCAGGGTGTGGAAGTTGTTGGTGACCACGACACAGCGGTAGGGCTGGCCAGCAGTGGCGGAACCTTGCCACGGATCAGCCTTGAGCCGAGCACGATGGTGTAGTCCACGCCCGAGCGGTGCGAGATCAGGCCGTAGACGACCGAGTACAGCAGGAACAGCGCGAACACACCGCACGCGTAGCCGACCGCGATCCCCAGGCAGATCAACAGGATCTCCACCGGCCGCGGGAACGTTCCCTTGCCGATCAGCAACAGCATCGGCGTGAACCCGAAGATCGCCAGCCCGGCCAGCAGGGACAACAGGTTGCCCAGCACGGCGTTGATCATCCGCCGCCGCTCCACCGCGAATGTGATCGCGAACAGCCCGAAGAACGGCGCCGCCAGCACGAAATACCCCATTGCGGCACCTTACTGTCCAGGTAGGACGGTCGCTAGGCGGGGCGCGCATTCAGCTGCGACGCCGATGAATCCACTAGGGATACTGCGAGTCCACCCACTCCTACCCTGGATGTGCCAGCCCAGAGGAGGTGGTCCGCTCATGCTGACCAAGATCAGGGACATCGGCCGTGCTGTGCGCGCGTTCGCGACGCGGGACCCGGACCTGCGGGTGCGCCGCATCTACGAGCTGCCGTACAACTCCGATCCCTACGCCGACCGCGAGACCCACTACGTCAACATCGGTTACTGGGACTCCGACGACATCACCGTCGACGAGGCGAGCGGCGCGATCGCGATGAAGCTGGCCGAGGCGGCCGGTCTCGGGCCCGGCCAGGTCGTGCTCGACGTCGGTTGCGGCTACGGCGACCAGGACTTCCTGTGGCTCAAGGAGTTCGCGCCACGCTCGATCGACGCGCTGGACGTGACGACGGCTCAGATCTACGCGGCCAAGCAGCGGGCCATGACCGCGGAGGTCACCAATCGCCTGCGGTTCAAGGTGGGCACCGCCACGGCGTTGCCGTTCGCGGACGCGGCGTTCGACCGGGTCATCTCACTCGACGCGGCCTTCCACTTCACCACCCGCGAGGACTTCTTCCGCGAGGCCATGCGGGTTCTGCGCCCGGGCGGTGTTCTGGCCACAATGGACACCATCCCACTGGACAACGCAGCCTCGCCGAAGTCGTTGCGCTCCAAGCGGTTCACCCTCTACCGGCACGCCGTTCCCGAGGCGAACTGGTACGACCGCGATGCCTACGCCACAAAACTGGCCGGCACCGGCTTCACCGACGTCACCGTGACCTCGATCCGGGACCACACCTGGGAACCCTGGTTCCGCTACTGGAGCCGCATCGCCACCGACCCCGCCGCCCGCGAACGCGCCGACCCCACCGCGCTCGCCGCCGTCGACTACCAATGGCGAGACATCGCCACTGTCAAACAGGATTTGGCCCGCCTCGACTCCGTGATCGCCGTGGCCACCAAGCCTGCCGGATGAGATCGACACCGCGGGCGGGAGTCAGGCCTTCCGGGCGACTCCCGCGTAGACGTGGCTGTTGAGTTCGGGGTTGTTGGCGAAGTCGCCCGCGTGCTCGGGGCGCCAGACTCCGCAGCCGACGAGGCCGGGCTCGAGCAGCTCGAACCCGTCGAACAGCCGCAGAACCTCGTCGTAGGTACGAGGTGTCAGCTGGTCGGCGCTGCGCGACTGGCGGATCATGTCCTTCGCGTCGGTGATCTGGTCCTGCCGCTCATCCGGTGTGACGTGCGACAACGCGATGTAACTCCCGGCCGGCAAGGCATCGCGGTAGCGGGCGATCAGGCCGTGCGGGTCGTCGCTGTCCGGAACCCAGTGCACCATCATGATCATCAGCAGGCCGATGGGCTCGTCGTCGCGCAACAGCCGGCGGGTCGCTGGGTTGTTCAGGATGCTGTCCGGATCGCGCATGTCGGCCGCGATGACCTTCGCGTTCTCGTTGCGGGCCAGCATCAGCTCGCTGTGCGCGACCGCCACCGGGTCCTTGTCGACGTAGACGACTCGCGACTCGGGCGCGAGGCCCTGGGCGATCTCGTGCACGTTGCCCACAGTGGGGATCCCGGACCCGATGTCGAGGAACTGCCGCACACCAAGGTCCACAAGGCAGCGCACGGCCCGGCCGAGGAACGCGCGGTTGATCTGCGCGACCTTGCGGGCACCCGGCATCAGCTTCATGGTCTGCTCGGCGACCGCGCGGTCGGCCGCGAAGTTGTGGCCGCCGCCGAGGAGGAAGTCGTAGACGCGTGCCATGCTGGGCGCCGCGGTGTCCAGTCCCGCGGGAATCCAGTCGGGGCGGTCGGTGTGGGCTGGCTGGTAGGACACGCCGGAGGACCTCCGCATCAACAAGGAACGCACCACACTACCGATGCCCGGTTGCGCTCCGGGATGACCCGATCGGGTACTCCCCCAATCGGCGGCAGAGCACTACGTTAGGTGGCCGGTTCGTCACGACCGCGAGGAGCGGGATGTCCGACCACCCCACCGGCACCCTGACCGCCGTTCCCGTCGCACCCGGGCGCGTGCCTGTGCTCGGGCACACGGTGTCCTTGCTGCGCAAACGGTTCGGGTTCACTCGTTCGCTGGCGCCGCTGGGCGACGTGGTCAAGATCCAGCTCGGGCCGTTGCCCAGCTATGTGGTGACCCGCGCGGACCTGGTGCACCAGGTCCTGGTCACACAGGCGGGAGCGTTCGACAAGGGCATCATGTTCGACCGGTTCCGGCCGTTCTTCGGCAACGGGATCGCGATGTCCAATGGCCCGTTCCACGACTCGCAGCGCCGCCTGGTGCAACCGGCGTTCCACGTCAACCGGATCGCCGGCTACACGGGCACGATGTGCCGGACCGCGCAGGAGCTGACCGACTCGTGGCGGGCGGGCCAGGTCGTCGAGTTCGACCAGGCCATGCAGGAGCTCGCCGGGAACATCGTGTGCGGCACACTGTTCACGACCGAACTGGGCGGCGCGGTGACGGCCGAGGTGCAGCGGTCGCTGCCGCTGGTGATCAAACAGGGCATGGTCCGCGCGTTGTCGCCCGCGGCGCTGACCCGCCTGCCCATCCCGGTCAACCGTCAGTTCGACCAGGCCATCGCGCGGCTGCGGCAGGTGGTCCAGGCTGTCATCACCGAGGGCCGGGACCGGCCGGGCGACCGGCCGGATGTGCTGTCGATGCTTTTGGCGGCGCGGGATGCGGACACCGGGACGGCGATGACCGACACCCAGGTCTACGACGAGGTCGTCACGCTGCTGACCGGCGGCATCGAGACCACCGCGCTGGCGTTGTCCTGGTTCTTCCACGAGATCGCGCGTCATCCGGACATCAAGCGGCGCTGGCACTCGGAACTCAACTCTGTCCTCAATGGACGGTCGCCGTCGCATGTGGACGTACCGAACCTCAGCTATACCACCAGTATCGTGCGCGAGGTGCTGCGCCTGTACCCGATCTGGCTGCTCATGCGCCGCACCAACACGTCGGTCCGGCTCGACGGCGTGATCCTGCCGAAGTTCGAGCACCCGGGTCAGCTGCGGGCTGGCGGCAACACTGGCGAAGGTCCTGCCACGCCCTTCCAGGCGCCGCTGCCCGGCCTCTGCTAAACCACGCCCGATCAGCTCGGCCGCCAGCACCTCACGGT
>CBIMJO010000708.1:0-5682 GCA_966244135.1 uncultured Actinocrispum sp.
TCGACTCGCCACTGGTGGCCTCGCTCATCGCGACTTTGCTGGTGCTGCTGGTGACCGTGGCGATGGCCGTCCTGGCCCGCCGCCAGCACCGCGCTCCGGACGCCGGAAGGCTGCTGCGGGGCGGCCGGGTGACGCTGCGGGCGATCCTGATCTGGGTCATCCTCACCGCCGCGATCCGCCTGCTGGACGTGTGGCTGCCCGGGTTCGAGATGACGCAGTGGTGGCAGCCGACCGTGTGTGCCCTGGTGGTCTCGCTGATGTCGGTCGTGGTGTGGCCGCTGGTGCTGCGGTTCGCGCTGCCGGTCGCGTTCTTCACATTGGGGCTGGGCAGTTTCCTCATCATCGGCGCCGGGACCCTGGCCATCTTCAAGGCGATCCCGGGCGTCGAGATCGCGAACCTCCGGTCGGCCGTGGCGGTCACCATCGGCATGGCCGCGGTCGGCGTGATCACCAGCAGCCTGCTGGCCCTGGACGAGGACGAGATCTTCTTCCGGCGTGTGGCAAGGAAAGGCACCCCCTCGGCACTGCCGCCGGACACCCCGGCCGGGGTGATCTTCCTGCAGATCGACGGGCTCGGCTATGACACCGTGCGGCGGGCCGTGCGTGATGGGGACATGCCGACGCTGGCCTCGTGGATCAACTCCGACAGCCACGCGCTGGACATGTGGCACACCGACTGGTCTTCGCAGACCGGCGCCTCGGTATGCGGGATCCTGCACGGCGACAACCACGACATCCTCGGGTTCCGTTGGTACGAAAAGGACCGCGACCACGTCATGGCGTGCGCGCACCCTCGCGACGCGGCCGAGATCGAACGCCGCCACTCCGACGGCAAGGGCCTGCTGTCCGGCGGCGGCGCCAGCCACGGCAACCTGTTCACCGGTGACGCCGACCATGTCTCGCTGACCATGAGCGCGGTTCCCGTACTGCCCAAGGGTGTCCGACGTGGACACAACGCGCACACCGCCGACGGGTACTTCGCCTACTTCGCCCGTCCCGCCAACGTGATCCGGACCTTCGGGACGGCATTGGTGGATATGGTGCGGGAACTGTGGGCGTCGACGTTGCAGCGCCGGATGGACGTGCGGCCCCGGATCAAGCGCGGCGGGATCTATCCGTTGGCGCGTCCGGGTACCACGGTGATCACGCGCGATGTCGTCGTGTCCGCGATCATCGAGGACATCCTCGCGGGCCGGCCCGTGGTGTACGCGGACTTCCTGGGCTACGACGAGGTCGCGCACCATTCGGGGATCGAGCGGTTCGACGCTTTGGCCGTACTGCGGGGAATCGACCAGCAGATCGGCCGCCTCCGGCGGGCCACCCGGCTGGGCCCGCGGCCGTATCACCTTGTCGTGCTTTCGGATCACGGCCAGACCCAGGGCTGGGCGTTCGCGAACCGGTTCGCTGAGCCGATCGAGTCGTTCATCGGGCAGCTGTGCGGTGGCTCGCCGTCCTCCGCGCCGGTCAAGTCTCCTGGCACCGCTGAGGGGTGGCAGATGGGCGCGGCGCTCGCCGAGGGCGGCCTGATCGCCCGGCGGTTGCGCGGCCGGGTGGAACGGGCCGAGGTGCACGAGGACCGGCATCGCGCGCCCTCCGGTCAGCCGGGTGAGGTCGCCCGGGTCGCACCGGGCGTGGTCGTCGTGGTGTCCGGGCACATCGCGATGGTGTCGTTCACCGAACACGAAGGCCGTGTGCCGCTGGAGACCATCGAGCGCGAGTACCCGGAGCTGTTGCCCACCTTAGTGGATCACGCGGGCGTTGGCTTCATGTTGGTGCGCAGCACCGAGTTCGGGCCGGTCGTACTCGGTCGCGACGGCCTGCACCGCCTCGCCACCGGCGTGATCATCGGCGAGGACCCGTTGAAGGACTACGGTCCGCACGCCGCCGACCTCGTCCGCCGCGTGGACACCTTCCCGCACTGCGCGGACATCATGATCAACAGTCGCTACGACCCCTGCGCCGACAACGCCTCGCCGTTCGAGATGCACGTCGGCTCGCACGGCGCCCTCGGCGGCCCCCAGGCGCGCGGTTTCCTGGTCTACCCCAAGTCCCTGCGCCCACCTGGCGAGATCATCGGCGCGGAGGCCCTGCACCAGCTGTTCCGCGGCTGGCTCACCGACCTGGGCCACCCTGAGCCGGCCACCCCCGAACCCGAAGAGGACGACAGAACCCTTACCCCTCAACGGTCCTAGGTCGCGTCCGGCGGCGCGAGCCCGACCGAGCCGGCCGGCGCCACGTCCTGCTCGTTACCTTCCTCGGTTCCGCTTCGTCATGGGTGCTGACGGGCCCGCAAGCGCACAGGTAACCGATGAGGAGCAGGACGATGGAACCACGACTGAAGAGCTCGCCGAGTCCCGATGTGATGACCGCGGTCCAGCTGCTGTACAAGACGATTCAGGCCGGGGGTGTCGATCCGCTCGTGCAGGAGCTGGTCCACCTGCGGGCCAGCCAGATCAACGGCTGCGCCCCGTGCATCTTCGGCGGGATCCAGCAGGCGAAGCGCAAGGGCGAGACCGACGAACGGCTGCACGCCGTCGTCGCCTGGCGGGAGACGCCGTTCTTCAGCGAGCCGGAGCGGGCGGCGCTCGCGCTGGCCGAGGCGGCCACCCGGATCCAGGACAACGCGACCGGTGTGTCCGACGAGATCTGGGCGGACGCCGCCAAGCACTTCGACGACAAGCAGCTGTCCGCGATCGTCATGAACATCGCGCTGACCAACTTCTTCAACCGGATCAACCACTCGATCCGCGAACAGGCCGGTAAGACCTGGTGACCGCCCTCGTGCGTGGTTCCGGCCGTTTCTCGCGGCCGGAACCACTCACGAGCGGTGAGCTGTGACTTCCTTGATGAGGTCGGCGAGGTGCCGGGCCTGGGTGTGGGTGGTGAGGTCGCGTTCGAGGCGGGCCCGGCCGGCGGCGCCCATGGCGTCGGCGCGGTCGGGGTCGGCGAGCAGGGCGTACACGGCCGAGGCGAACATGTCGACGTCGCCGGGTGGCACGACAAGGCCGTCGTGCCCGTGTTTCACGTATCCCTCAAGGCCTTCGCTCGCGGTGACCACGTAGGGCCGACCGCACGCCATCGCCTCCAGGATCACCGACATCCCGGACCCGTGGATGTTCGGCCGGGTCGCGACCGCCACGATCGACGCCGAGCCGTAGTACTGGCGCCGCAACGGTCCGAGGTGCCCGCGGTGCAACGTACCCAGCTCCGGCGGGAGGTCGACGTCAAGCTGCGTCGCGAGGTTCAGCCGCGTGCCGGACCGCCGGCGCCGCACCTCGCTCAGCGCCTTGACCAACGTCTCGTGGTCGCGGTGCGGGTCATCGCCGACGGAGACCACCAGATCGCGGTCGACGCCATCGGGCAGCGGCCGGAACCAGGAACCGTCCACACCGAACGGAACGAACCGCAGCTTCCGTTCCGGCACACCCCATTCGTCCCGCATCACCGGGATCTGCCCGTGCGACTGCACGAACACAGCGTCCATCTTGTCCACAGCGGCCCGCGCGCGGCGCAGGAAACCCTTGGACCGCCCCGAAGAATCGGTCAGCAGCTGGACACCGCTGACCACCGGCGGCCGGAAGGGCAAGGCGGCGGCCGGGATCCCGGTGAACTCGTCCCAGCACAACACCACGTCCGCGCTGCGCCGCAACGAGCTCCGCGAGGCCATCAGCGCCTCGAAGTACTCCAGCCCGCCCAGGCGCGCCCGCGCCCGACGCGCGACGGCCTTGGGAATGCGGCCCTGCATCGACGGCCGGAACACGACGTCCACGCCGTGGTGGGCCAGTTCGTCGATGCCGAACGGGGTCCTGTTGGGCACTTCGCCGATCGCGTTGCGCGCGGGCCACCCGGCCGCGTCGAGGTAGTGGATGAGCTCGACCCAGGCGCGCACGCGGGACAAGACAGGTACTCCGATCACATCTTGAGCACCAGCTCGGCAAGCCGGGCGGCCTGGAGCTCGGTGCTGAATCGCTGTTCGACCCTACGGCGTCCGGCGGCGCCGAACTCAGCGGCCATCGCCGGGTCGGACAGCAGCCGCTGGAGGCACTTGGCCAGCTCGTCCTCGTCGCCGACGGGATAGACCAGCCCGGTCTCCTCGGGCACAACATAGTCCGTTAGGCCCGGAGTGTCCGGAATCACCACCGGCCGACCGCTGGCCATCGCCTCCAGGGTCACCGTCAGACCGGACGCGTGCACGTTCGGCCTGGTAGCGAGGGCCACGACGGACGCTCGCGCGTACAACCCGCGGATCTCGCCCTCGGTCAGCCCGGGCCGGACGACATCGGGGTCGACCGGCAGCCGGGTCGCGATCTCCAGCCGCGCCCCCACCTGCCGAGCGGCACGAACGAGCAGGTCATGGTCGCGGTGGCGGTCGTTGCCCGCGCTCACCACGAGCCCTGGCTCCGGGTCGCTTTCCGCGGGCCGGAAGAAGTCCGTATCGATACCCAATGGGATGTGCTGTGGATCACGAACACCCCAGTCGTCCCTCAACCGGGTGATCATGGCGCTCGACGACGCCCAGACCAATCCCGCTTTGGGCAACGCCCGCCGGGCGAACCACGCGGTGGCCCTGGAGACCTCGTCGGTCAGCCACACAACCCCAGTGACCACGGGTTTCTTGCGTTCCCGGAGGATCGCGGGGACACCCGAGTACTCGTCCCAGCAAAGCACGGCATCACAACCATGCCGGCGGATCGCGTCGACCCATTCGTACCCACCGAGGCGGTGCCGAGCGGCCCGCGCTACTCGTCCGGGTAGACGCCCGCGATAGGGCGTTCGAACGATCGGGTGAATTCCGTAGTGCGTCAACCGGTCGAACCCATACGGCCAGTGATCGGGGACCTCGCCGCGAGCGTGCCGGGCAGACCATTCAGCCGGATGCAGCTGGTGTGACAATTCCACGTACACCCGCACTGTCTCGGTCCTCCGTGTCGCCGTGGCACCGCGTGGGATCTGCGGCAACGCGAAGTTACTAGACTACGGGCCGTGTCCAGGGCGG
Source organism: uncultured Actinocrispum sp. (assembly GCA_966244135.1). GTDB lineage: Bacteria > Actinomycetota > Actinomycetes > Mycobacteriales > Pseudonocardiaceae > Kibdelosporangium. The sequence continues at coordinate 4,997 of CBIMJO010000708.1, forward strand.
CGGCGATCGCGCGAGGGGTCGCCCTCCAGGTGGTAGCACGGGTTTCCGCGCTACCGCTCGCGATCGTCACTCTCGGTGTCGCCACCCGGTACCTGGGCGAGCACCAGTACGGCGTGATGACCACCGCGATCGTGTTCATCGGCCTGTTCGAGACGCTGACCTCGCAGGGCATCGGCACGGTGATCGTGCGCCGGGTCAGCGGCCGCGCGCAGGGGTCCCTGGCCCGGCTGGTCGGCATCGACCTCACGTTGTCGCTGGTCTACGCGGTGCCGTTGGCGCTGACCGCGGCCAGTATCGGGATCCTGACGTACAAGACCTCGCCGGAGACCCAGTCGGCGGTGCTCGTGCTGGCGATGGGGCTGATCTGCAGTGCGCTGGCGTCGTGTTTCGACGCGGTGTTCGACGTGCACGTACGGTACGGCTCGGTCGCGACCGCGGAGTTCTTCTCGCGGGTGGCCACCCTCGGCGCCGCGGTCCTGGTGTCGGTGACCGACGCGGGCCTGCTGGCGATGTGCGCGGTGCAGATCATCCCGCAGTTGATCAAGATGATCGTGACCGGGCTGGCCGCGAACCGGATCACCCCGCTGCGGCCGATCGCCAACCTCGACGAGACCACCAGCCTGTTCAAGGAGAGCATCCCGTTCACCCTGATCATGATCATCGGGGTCGTCTACTGGCGGGTCGAC
>CBIMJO010000709.1:0-5681 GCA_966244135.1 uncultured Actinocrispum sp.
TGGAGGTGCTGGATTCGGAAGGGCGCGCCAAGGCTCGCGTGCGCGTGAAGACGCACGAGCCATCGCGCCGCCGTTGCCGTCCACCCCCATTTCCTTGGAAGAGAGCGTCTTTGTCTCCCCAGAACTCCACTTCGGCCACTGTCAGCGTGTTCGCGTCGCCGACGAGCTGGATCGAGTCCAACGCCTTGGAGCAGTGCCACCAGGTGGCCGCGCTCGAGGGCATGATGCACGTCGCCGCCATGCCGGACCTGCACCCCGGGAAGGGTGCACCCATCGGCGCGGCCATGCTGTCGACCGTGTTGTACCCATTCCTGGTGGGCTCCGACATCGGTTGTGGCATAGCGGTTTTCCCGTTCCGGCTGAGGAAGGTCGTCCCCGAACGGCTGGCCGCCCGGTTCCCCGACCTCGATCTTCCGGTCGATCCCGATGACGAGGTCTGGTCCTTTGTGGACTCCGATGTTCCCGGCGGTCACCTTGAGGGTCTGGGGACTGTCGGCCGGGGCAACCACTTCGTCGAGCTGGCCCGGATCGGTACCGTGTTCTCGCCGGTTCACGCGTCGCGTCTCGGTCTCGATGCCGGTGACCTGGTGCTCATCGTCCACAGTGGATCTCGCGGTCTGGGTGAGCGGATCCTGCGGGCGCACACCGAGGTGCACGGTGCGGGCCCGGCGGCGGATCCCGCGGCTTACCTGGCGGCGCACGACGATGCGGTGCGCTGGGGTTCGCTCAACCGGCGCCTGATGGCCGCCCGGGTCGCGCTCGCCCTGGGTGCCGAGCCTGCCGCGCCGATCGTCGACGAATGCCACAACCTCGTGGCGATCCGCGACGGGATGTACTTACACCGCAAGGGAGCCGCGCGCGGCGACGGCAACGACGTGCTCATCGCGGGCACTCGCGGCACCCCGTCGTACCTCGTCGCCGGTCACGCCGGCCCCGACGCCAACCACTCCGTGGCACATGGCGCCGGCCGCAAGATGTCCCGCGCGGACGCCCTCCGCCGCGGCAAAGCGAAGCACACCGTCGACGAACTCCGCACCACCCCCATGGGCTCCCTTGTGGTCTGCGGCGACCGTCAACTGCTGTTCGAGGAAGCCCCCACCGCCTACAAACGCATCGAGCAGGTCATCGCCGACCTCACCGACCACAACCTGGCCACCCCCATCGCGACGACCACCCCCATCGTCACGTACAAAACCGCCGACCGCGGACCCAAGCCCCGCCACAAACGAGGCCGCTGAGTTTCCGAGTCGCGCCTCCCGATCTCCGCCGAGTCGGGCAGAATCCGGTGATGAGCGTCGAGGGATTCCCGCAGTTCGCCTATCATCCGGACCCGCTGAGCACGGGCTGCGCGGTGTTGTCCGACGAGGAGTGCGTTTGTTGTGGGGGGCGCCGCGGTGCGGTCTACCGGGGGCCGGTGTTCTGTGAGGAGGAACTCGAAGGCAGCTTGTGCCTGTGGTGCATCGCCGATGGGAGTGCGGCGGAGCGGTTCGACGCGGTGTTCACCGACGCCTTCGGCCCGGAAGGCGTGGCCCCCGAGGTGATCGACACCATCACCCGCCGCACCCCCGGATTCTCCGGGTGGCAACAGGAGGAGTGGATGTTCCACTGCCACGACGGCGCCGCCTTCCTCGGTGCCGCCGGCGCCCGTGAACTCCGCGGCAACCACCAAGCCCTCGACTACCTCCGCAGCGGCCTGGCCGAGCAAGGCTGGCCGCCCGCACAGATCGACCAGTACCTCGCCGCCCTCACCCGCGACGGCCAACCCACCGCCTACCTCTTCCAATGCCGCACCTGCCGCACCTACGTCGCCTACTCCGACTTCACCTGACCCGGTACTCTGCGCCGTGCCAACCGCTCTCTGCCCGCAGTGCACACGAGAACTCGACCAGCATGTGCGGGTCACACTGCCCCAGCCGGTGCTCGACTTGCCCGAGCAGGAACGCACCCCCGGCACCTGGCTGAGCCATGAGACGGCGCGGGATTCGGTGACGATGCAGGTCCCCACCTGATAGGCCGCCGGCTACGCCGACCTCCGCGTCACCGGCTGGCTCGCCAACCCCATCCCTCCGTGGGGCCTGCTCGCCGCGCCCACCACCGCCGCAGTCCGCAACCCTGACCACACCCCATACTGCGACCAATCCACCGACCCCGTCCTGGCCCGCGTCCTCACCAACGAATGGCCCCACGACACCCTGTTCGGATAGACCACCTCGGCTGTCCCAAGGGCGGCTTTGCGTGACATGGATGCGTTCGCTGTGGTCAACCACAGCCGATGAGAGCCTCTCCGGTAACGGCCGCAGGTGTCGGGCGATGCATGCGGTATGTCGATGACCGACTTGGCCACGTTGGCGCTACCGGCCTGGGCTGTTCCTACTGAGCCGCGGCATGAAGCTGTCGACGGTCATCGGATTGGCATTCGGGAGCTTTGGTGGCGCGACAAGATCAGCGAGCGGGGACTGCCGGGCGTGCCGCCCAGCGGAGCGACACTTACCCGTGCTGAGGTGTGGGCACCGACTGATGATGTGTTCACGCTTTTGTGGCGGACGTTGGCTTGGGGATCTGGCGATAGGTTGCGGCAGAACATGCGTCGGCTGAACAGCATCCGCGCCGACGTCCTGCGTGCCGAAAAGCTCCTGACGCGTGCCAAGGACATGGCCGGCCACGACCCGGCTGGCGCATACGCCGTGCTGCGGCCGGGAAGACGCAATGAGATTCCGGCGCTCGGCCCGTCGTTCTTCACGAAGTTCCTGTACTTCGCCGGTGGCGGCAACCCGGACCATCCGTGCCTCATCCTCGATCGGGTAGTGGCCACAGCGCTCCACGACAAGTGTGGGTGGACGTCACTGCCCCGCACCTGGGGCTGGTCCGCGGACACGTACCAGCGCTACTGCGATCTGCTTGCCCGCTGGGCCAGAGAACACCATTGCGTGCCGGACGAGATCGAGCGCACCCTGTTCGGCTCCAGAGGGTCACTGTCCGGTTAGGACGGTGGCGATCAGGGTGGTGCGGCTGCCGGTGCCGAGTTTGCGGTAGATGCGTTCGAGGTGTTTGTGGACGGTGCGGGTGCTGATGGTGAGGCCGCGGGCGATCTCGCGGTCGGTGCGGCCGGCGGCGAGCAGGGAGACGACCTGGTGCTCGCGCGGAGTGAGGTCCGCGAGGGTGGGGGTTGCCTGGTCCTGGCGCGTGAGGGCGGCCAGTTCGGTTCGACGGCGGTGGTGCATGAGGGCCTGCCGGAGATGCGGCGCGAACAGTTCGACGACGGACCGGTCCCGGGCCGAGAACCCGGTGCGGGACCGGTTCATGGTCAGGACCACCGCCTGGCGGTTGCCCACTTCCAGCACGTGCAGCAGTTGGTCCCTGGTGCCGCGCGGCCGGTAGAAGTCGACGTACAACGGCATCCGGCCGAGTGTGTGGCGGTCGGCTAGCTGGGTCAGCGCAACGGATTCGCCCGCGGCCAGCCGTCCGGCTCGGTAGGCGACGAAGCCGGGGTGCTGGCCGACCACCTCGCGGAACTTCGATGAGCCGGCCAGGTTGGTGTCCGCCGGGGCGCTGACCGCGCCGAGCAGCTCCTGCCGCACCCAGTCCACGCGTGTGTAGCCCGCCGTGTCGGTGCCGACCAGGTCCGCGAGGCCGGCCAGCACCGGCACCGAGATGTCCCCGGCGGTGTCCTCGTTGGCCGCGTACACCAGGTCGAGCACTCGGCGCAGGTCTCGCGTGTTCAGCACTTCCAGGCCCCCTTGGGTGTGTGACTCCAGGGGGAATGAGCCGGTTTGTCCCGTTCAGATACCTCCGGGCGTACGCAATTCTGCGCATTTACCCGTGCACCCGGCCGCCCACATCCTCGGTTCCGTTCGATTCTCGTTCCCGCAGAGGGGGATTCACTGATGAAGCACACGAATCTGGTCCGGGCCGGTCTTCTGGCGGCCGGTGCGGCGGTCGCCGCCGCCGTGGTCGCGGTCGCCACCCCGGCCGCGTCCGCGGACCCAGCGGCCGCGGCACCGGAGGTGTTCGCCGGGTTCAAGAACTTCCATCTCATGAACTCGACCACGCACAAGTACACGACCAACCTGAACGTGCCGGCGGGCAGCTATCTGATCGGCGCCAAGCTGTCCGCGTTCACCGGTGTGGTCGGCACCAACCCGTCGCACGTCGTGACCTGCACCCTCACCGCGGGCACGAACTTCGACAAGAGCTTCACCAGGCTGAACGGCGCGTCGGCCGAGGCGGCGCTGTCCAACACCGTCGTGCACACGTTCCCCAGCGCCGGCACGGTGACGCTGGAGTGCGTGGACACCAACTTCGGCGGCAGCGACCTGCTGGAGCACATCAAGATCACGGCCACCCGGGTCAACGCGGTCTCCGACATCGCGATCCCGTGACCGCGGACCGGCAGCCGCTCACTCGTGCGGCTGCCGGTTGCCCAGCACCGGCAGCAGCTGGAACTTCTCGTGGCTCTCGGTGCCGGGCGTCGCGGTGTACACCAGCAGCATCTGGGTCTGGTCGATGTCGTAGAGCAGCTGGCAGTGCACCTCCAGGATGCCCAGTTCGGGGTGCTGGACCCGTTTGTGGTCCTCGTAGCGCAGCCCGATCTCATGGGCGCTCCACAGGTCGGCGAACTCCTCGCTGCGCTCCAGCAACGCGTCCACCACCCGGCTCGCGGGCGAACCGGGGCCCTGGCGCGAGACGGTGGCGCGCAACTGGGAGGCGAAGATCCGGCTGTGCATGGGATGGTCGTCCGCCGGGTAGATCCGGCGGCCCTGCGGGTGGGTGAAACAACGGTAGGCGAAGCTGCGGTCCAGGCCCGTGTACCCGGTCTCGTCGCCGAAGAGCGCGACCGCCAGCGGGGTCTGCACCAGGGTCTCGGCGAGCGAGTTCATCACCTGGGCGGGGGTGTCCTGCAGGCGGTCGAGGATGCGCATCATCCCCGGGGACACGTGCTCGGTGTGCGCGCCGCGGCTCGGGGCGTTGTGCCCGGCCGTCCGGAACAGGTGGTCGCGTTCGTCCAGCGACAGCCGCAGGCCCCGGGCGATGGCGGCCAGCATGGGCTCGGACGGCAGCGGGCCCCGCTGCTGCTCGATCCGCGTGTAGTAGTCGGTCGACATGCCGCTCAGGGCGGCGACCTCCTCACGGCGCAGCCCGTGCGTGCGGCGGCGGGGTCCGCGCGGCAGCCCGACGTCCTCGGGCTGCAGCGCCTCCCGCCGGGTGCGCAGGAAGTCGGCCAGCTGTGCTCGGTCCATGGCACGATTCTCGCCCGTCAGAGCAGCGTGCCGCCGGACACCTCGATGCGCTGGGCGGTGATCCAGCCGGTCCCCGGGGCCAGCAGGGCCGCGATCACGGCGCCGATGTCGTCCGGCTCACCCGGCCGGCCGAGGGCCGCCTGGCGCGCCAGCACCTCGCGGAACTGCGCATCGTCCCGCATGATGCCGCCGGCGAAGTCCGTGCCGGTGGGTCCGGGCGCGATCGCGTTGACGCTGATGCCCCGGCCGCCCAGTTCCTTGGCCAGGTACTTGCTGTAGGTCTCGATCGCGCTCTTGGCGGCCGCGTACACCGACCAGCCCTCGGCGACGAACCTGGTCAGGCCGGTCGACAGGTTCACGATCCGGCCGCCGTCCGACAACAGCGGCAGCACCGTCTGGGTCAGGAAGAACACGCCCTTGAAGTGCACGTTCACCATCAGGTCG
>CBIMJO010000710.1:0-5670 GCA_966244135.1 uncultured Actinocrispum sp.
AGTGGACTCGGTGGTCGCCCGGGTAACTGGTGACCGGCCGGTGATCGGGCGTCCTGTGCCAGGGACGCGCGTCTATGTGCTGGACGAGTTGCTGCGTCCAGTCCCAGTGGGGGTGCCGGGTGCGCTGTATGTGGCTGGGGCGCAGGTCGGCCGTGGCTATTGGGGGCGGCCTGGGCTGACCGCTGAACGGTTTGTGGCCGACGTCTTCGGCGCTCCTGGCGAGCGGATGTACCGGACTGGGGACGTGGTGCGGTGGACGCGCGAAGGTGTGCTGGATTTCCTTGGCCGGGCTGATGATCAGGTGAAGGTGCGGGGGTTCCGGATCGAGCTGGGCGAGGTAGCCGCTGTCCTGGCTGAGAGTCCGTTGGTCAAGACGGCGGCCGTGGTGGCCAAAGTGGACACCCTGATCGCCTACGTTGTCCCCGAAGACGGTCCGCCTGATCAAGGCGAGCTTCGCCGTCACGTCATGACCAGGCTGCCCGACTACATGGTTCCCTCGGCGTTCGTCACGCTCGACGCGCTTCCGTTGACCCCGAACGGCAAACTCGACCAGGCGGCCCTGCCCGATCCCGATGACTCGCGCGTCCCGGCCGGGCGGCCGCCGCGCGACCAGCGGGAGGAGGTGCTGTGCCGGCTGTTCGCGGAGCTGCTCGGCCGCGAGCCGATCGGGATCGACGACGACTTCTTCGCGCTCGGCGGCCACTCGCTGCTGGCCACCCGGCTGGTGAACCGGATCCGGGGCCAGCTGGGCGCCGAGCTGTCCGTCAGAACGGTGTTTCAGGCACCGACCGTCGCTGATCTCAGCGCGCAGATCGCCGACGCCCGCTCCGCCCGTCCCGCGCTGCGCAAGATGCGCCGGCCGGCCAGGACCTGAAGGTAGGACGCGATGATCCCGTTGTCGTTCGCGCAGCGAAGGCTGTGGTTCCTGAACAAACTGGAAGGCCCCGGCACGACGTACAACATGGCGGGGGCGTTGCGGCTGCGGGGGCCGCTGGACCGTAAGGCGATGTCTGCCGCCATCACCGATGTCATCGAGCGGCACGAGTCACTTCGGACGGTCTTCCCGGACAACGCCGGGGAGCCCTACCAACAGGTACTGGACATCCAGGACGCCCACGTGGACCTGGAGATCGCCGAGCCCGGCGACCTGACGGCGGCGCTGCACAAGGCGGCGAACCATGTCTTCGATCTGGCCGGCTCCCCGCCGATCCGCGTGACGCTGTTCGTCGCCGGCCCGGATGAGCACGTGCTGATGATCGTGGGACACCACATCATCGGGGACGGCTGGTCGACGGCCCCGCTGCTGCGTGACATCGGACGGGCTTACCAGGCGCGATTCCACGGCCGGGCCCCGGACTGGGAGCCGCTTCCCGTGCAGTACGTGGACTACACGTTGTGGCAGGCCGAACTGCTGGGAGCGGCCGACGATCCGGACAGCGTCGTCGCGGGGCAGCTGTCGTTCTGGGCGAAGGAGTTGTCGGGCGCGCCGGAGTGCCTGTCACTGCCTGCCGACCGGCCCCGGCCGTCGTCCGCCACCTATCGCGGTGACGTCGTGCCGTTGACGGTGGACGCGGACCTGCACGCACGCCTCGCCGAGCTGGCCCGGGCGAACGGCGCGACGTTGTTCATGGTGCTGCACGCCGCGCTGGCCGTGTTGTTGAGCAGATGGGGCGCCGGGGAGGACATCCCGGTCGGGTCGCCGCTGGCCGGGCGCACCGATGAGGCCCTGGACGATCTGGTCGGCTTCTTCATCAACACGGTGGTCCTGCGCACCGATCTCACCGGGGACCCGGCCTTCCGCGATCTGCTGGGCCGGGTGCGTGAGCGTGCGCTGGCCGTGCTGGAGAACCAGGACGTGCCCTTCGAGCTGGTGGTCGAGCAGCTCAACCCGGAGCGGTCCCCGGCCCGCAATCCGCTGTTCCAGATCATGCTGACAGTGCAGAACGCGCCGCGCGATGTGGACCTGGTCCCCGGGCTGTCCGCTGAGATGGAGGCGGTACGCACGCCGACCGCGAAGGTCGACCTCTCCTTCACGGTGAGCGAATGCTTCGGTCTCGACGGTGGACCGGCCGGACTGACGGGCGACCTCGAGTACGCGCTCGATCTGTTCGATCGGGGGAGTGCGGAGGCGCTGGCGGCGGGGCTGGTGCGGGTGCTGGCGGAGGTTGTCGCGGCGCCGGATGTGCCGGTGAGCCGGGTGGAAGTGCTGACACCAAAGGAAAGCCGGGCGTTGCTGGACCTCGGTGCGGGCGAATCCGTTGACGTGCAACCGGAACTGCTGCCCGACCTGTTCGCGGCGCGGGCGGTGGCGGAGCCGGACCTGACGGCCCTGGTGTGCGGTGGCGTGACGATGTCGTTCGGCGAGGTGAGCGGGCGGGCCAACCGGGTGGCCCGGTGGTTGATCGCCGCCGGGGTGGGTCCAGGGGATCCGGTGGCCGTGATGCTGCCGCGGTCGGCGGACTCGGTGGTGGCGTTGCTGGGTGTGCTCGCCGCTGGGGCGGTCTACGTGCCGGTGGAGGTGTCGTATCCGGCGAAGCGGGTGCGGTACATGCTGGCGGACTCGGCTCCGCATGTGGTGATCACGACAGCCGGGCTGGCCGGGCCCGCGCCGGATGTTCCGTTGCTGCTGCTGGGTTCCGCGGAGGCCGAGGCCGAACTGGCGCTCTTGGCGGACGCGCCGATCGAGGCCTCGGAGCGTCTCAGTGTGCTGGCACCAGGCGATGCGGCGTACCTGATCTACACGTCCGGAAGCACCGGACGGCCCAAGGGCGTGGCCGTCACCCATCAGGGCCTGGCCAATCTGGCCGCCTTCGAACACCGCGAGGTGACCGGGCCCGCGGCGCGGCGAGCCGGGCGGCGGCTGCGGGTGGGCCTGGTGGCGGCGTTGTCGTTCGACGGGTCCTGGGACATGGTGCTGAGCCTGGTCGCGGGCCACGAGCTGCACGTGCTGGAGGACGACGTGCGCCGCGACATGCAGGCACTCGTCGGCTATGTGCGTGAGCGCGGGGTTGACCTGGTGGAGGTCACTCCCTCGTACGCCGAGCAGCTCATCGCCCAGGGACTGCTCGGGCCGGGCGGGCCCTCGATGCTGATCCTCGGCGGCGAGGCCGTGGGGCCCGGGCTGTGGGAGCGGATCCGCCAGGACGAGAGCGTGACGGCGTGGAACTTCTATGGCCCAACAGAGTGCACAGTGGACTCGGTGGTCGCCCAGGTGCGTGGTGATCGGCCGGTGATCGGGCGCCCAGTGCCGGGCACCCGCGCCTACGTGCTGGACGAGTGGCTGCGACCGGTCCCGATGGGGGTGCCGGGTGCGCTGTATCTCGGCGGCATTCAGGTGGCTCGGGGGTACTGGCGTCGTCCTTGCCTTACCGCTGAACGGTTCGTGGCCGACCCCTTCGGGTCCGAGGGGGAGCGGATGTACCGCACCGGCGATGTCGCGCGGTGGACGCGCGATGGCGTGCTCGAGTTCCTGGGCCGGGCCGATGATCAGGTGAAGGTCCGCGGGTTCCGGATCGAGCCCGGCGAGATCGTGGCCGTGCTGACGGAAAACCCACTGGTCGGCCAGGCCGCGGTGGTGGTCAGCGATGACCGGCTGGTGGCCTATCTGGTGCCGGCCGGCGGTCCGCCCGACCTCGATGAGCTGCGCCGCCACGCCATGACCAGGCTCCCCGACTACATGATCCCGTCAGCGTTCGTGGTGCTGGACGCGCTTCCGTTGAGTCCCAACGGAAAACTCGACCGCGGCGCCCTTCCCGACCCTGCCGGCTCGCACACCCCGGCAGGCCGGGGGCCGCGCAACAGCCAGGAAGAGACGCTGTGCCGGCTGTTCGCGGAGCTGCTCGGCCGCGAGCACATCGGGATCGACGACGACTTCTTCGCGCTCGGCGGTCATTCGATGCTGGTCACCAGGCTGGTCAACGAGATACGCAGCGACCTCGGCGCCGAGGTCTCCGTCCGGACGGTGTTCCAGGCACCGACCGTCGCCGATCTCAGCGCGCGGCTCGCCACTGCCCGGTCCGCCCGTCCCGCGCTCCGTTCCATGACCGATGCGGCGATGACCTGAGGAGACACGATGATTCCGTTGTCGTTCGCGCAGCGGCGGTTGTGGTTTCTGAACAAACTCGAAGGCCCCAACCAGACCTACACCATCCCGGGGGCACTACGCCTGCGGGGACCGCTGGACCGCGAGGCGATGGCTGCCGCCATCAACGATGTCCTGCAACGACATGAGGCTCTGCGGACGGTGTTCCCCGACGTCGGGGGAGAGCCCTACCAACGCATCCTGAGTCCTGAGGAAGCCCGGCTGGCTCTCCAGATCGCCGACTGTGATCCCGATGGCCTGACGGCAGCGGTACACGAGGCCGCGAACCAGGTCTTCGATCTGGCCGGCCCCCGGCCGCTGATCCGGGTGACGCTGTTCGCCGTCGGCCCGGACGAGCACGTGCTGATGATCGTGATGCACCACATTGTGGGCGACGGCTGGTCGACGGCCCCGCTGCTGCGTGACATCGGACGGGCCTACCAGGCGCGATCCCAAGGCCTGGCTCCGGAGTGGGAGCCGCTGCCGGTCCGGTACGTGGACTACACCCTGTGGCAGGCCGAACTGCTGGGAGAGCCCGGCGATCCCGGCAGTGTCCTGGCGGGACAGCTGGCCTTCTGGGCGAAGGAACTGTCGGGCGCACCAGAGTGCCTGTCACTGCCCACGGACCGGCCCCGGCCCCCGTTCGCCACCCATCGCGGCGATGCCGTGCCGTTCGCGGTCAATGCCGAACTGCATGCGGGCCTCGCCGAGCTGGCCCGGGCGAACGGCGCGACGTTGTTCATGGTGCTGCACGCCGGATTGGCCGTGCTGTTGAGCAGATGGGGCGCGGGGGAGGACATCTCGGTCGGGTCGCCGCTGTCCGGTCGCATCGACAAGGCGCTGGACGACCTGGTGGGTTTCTTCGTCAACACGGTGGTCCTGCGCACCGATCTCAGCGGGGAGCCGAGCTTCACCGAGCTGCTCGGCCGGGTCCGCGAGACGGTCCTGACAGTGCTGGAGAACCAGGACGCGCCGTTCGAGCTGGTGGTCGAGCACCTCAACCCGGAGCGGTCACCGGCCCGCAACCCGCTTTTCCAAGTCCTGTTGAACTTCCTGCGTATGCCGGTGGTGGCGGATCTGGTGCCCGGGCTGCGCGCGGAGACGGTGCCGGCGCGCACGTCGACCGCGAAGGTCGACCTGACCTTCACACTGGGCGAGTGCTTCGATCCCGACGGTCGACCGGCCGGGTTGACTGGCAGCCTTGAGTACGCACTCGACTTGTTCGACCGGGAGAGCGTGGCGGCTCTGGCCGCGGGGTTCGTGCGGGTGCTGGAAGGCGTGGTGGCGGCGCCGGATCTGCCGGTGGGTCAGGTGGAGGTGCTGGCCGCGGGGGAGCGGCAGGCGTTGCTGGAGTTGGGTGAGGGATCACTGGATGTTGCTGGTGCGGTGCGGGCGGCTGAGCTGGGCTGGCGATCGCCTGGCGGAGCTGAGCCGATGTTGGTGCCGGAGTTGTTCGCGGCGCGGGCGGCGGTGGAGCCGGAGTTGACTGCGTTGGTGGGTGGTGATGTGGTGGTGTCGTTTGGGGAGTTGGCTTTCCGGGTGGATCGGGTGGCGCGGGGGTTGGTCGCTGCGGGGGTGGGGTCGGGGGC
>CBIMJO010000711.1:0-5665 GCA_966244135.1 uncultured Actinocrispum sp.
GGCACGTCCAGCTCGTGCTCCAGCTTCCGGATGGCCGCCGAGAGCGAGGGCTGGGAAACATGACATGCCTGTGCCGCCCGCGAGAAATGGCCCTCGCGAGCCAGCGCGACGAGGTACTCGAGCTGGCGCAGCAACATCGCCCGAAGGTTACGCGGCGATCAGCTGCTCGTTCAACAGGTCGGCCACGGCGGCGATCGCGCGCAACGTGGGCACCTCGGCGCCGGTCAGGTCGGCCAGCTCCACCACCGCCTTGATGATCACGTCCAGCTCAAGGGGCTTGCCCTTCTCCAGGTCCTGGAGGGTGGACGTCTTGTGGTCGCCGGCGCGTTCGGCACCGGCCAGCCGGCGCTCGATGGAGATCTCCGGATGCGAGCCGACCCGGCCCGCCACATCCAGCGTCTCGCTCATCATCCGCACCACCAACTGGCGTGCGGCGTCATGCTTGCAGATCGAGGCCATGGTGGCCCGGGACAGCGCGCTGATCGGGTTGAACGCGATGTTGCCCATCAGCTTGATCCAGATGTCGTTGCGCAGATCCCGCTCCACCGGGCACTTCAGCCCGCCCGCGATCATCGCGCCGGAGAACTCCCGGCACCGCGCCGACATCGTCCCGTCCGGCTCCCCGATGGAGAACCGCGTTCCCTCCAGGTGCCGGATCACGCCCGGCTCCTCGATCTCGGTCGCCGCGTAGACCACGCAGCCGACGGCACGTTCGACGGGCAGCGCCTCGCTGACCGCACCGTCCGGATCCACGCTCTGGATTCGGTGTCCCTCATACGGCCCGGGCAACCCGTGGAAGTACCAGTAGGGGATGCCGTTCTGGGCCGTGATGAGCGTGGTGGTCTCATGCAGCAGCGGCGCGACCATGGCCCCGGCCGCTGCGTACTGGTTGGCTTTCAGACCGAGGAAGACGTGGTCGACCGGCCCCACTTCCTCAGGATTGTCGGTCGCGTGCGGGGTCACCTCGAAGTCCCCTCGGGGACTGAGTACCTTGAGCCCGGACGAACGGATGGCCTGCAGATGTGCTCCGCGGGCGATCAGATGAACCTCGACTCCAGCACGGTGGAGTCCGGCTCCGACATACGCGCCGATTGCACCGGCGCCAAGAACAGCAACTCTCACGGGCGGCTCCGTTCTTGCGTCGATAGTGTATTCAGTATACCGTATGAAGACCTTCGGTCAACGGTGTCGAGGAGGCATGCGAGATGCCTGGTTCGCTGTACGAGCACGCCCGATGTGGGTGATGGCCACGGCCGGCCATGCCGACCACGGCAAGTCGACACTGGTTCAACGGCTCACCGGTATGCCGCCCTTGCTGGGGTCGTCCTGGACCGCCCTTCCTTCCGGGCGCCGGGTCGAGTTCGTGGACATGCCCGCCGCGACGACGCTGGCCGGGCTGTGCCCGGTCACTGCGGTGCTCTTCGTGGTGGCCGCGGACGCCGGCTGGATGTCCCAGTCCACTGAGCACTTGGCCGCGCTGCAGGCCCTGGGCATCAAGAAGGGCCTGCTGGTGATCACCCGCTGCGACCTGGCCGACCCGCTGCCCGCGCTGCGCCGCGCCCGTGTCCACTTGGCCGGGACGGATCTCGCCGAGGCCGAACAGGTCACGGTCAGTTCGGTGACCGGCCAGGGGATCGAGGACCTGCGCGCGGCGCTGGACCGCCTCGCCGACGGGATGCCGTTGCCCGACCCCACCGGGGCGGTCCGGCTCTGGATCGACGAGGCCGACGGCTCGGGCGTCACCGGCACCCTCCCGGTCGGCACCCTGCACACCGGTGACGAGCTCGTGGTCGCCCCGACCGGCCGCCGCGTGCAGGTCCAGTCGCTGCGCTGGCTCGGCCAGGCCGCCGCCGAGGTCGCCGGGGCCGGCCGGGTCGCGGTGAACCTCAACGGCATCAACCCGCGCCGCGTCCGCCCCGGCCAGGCCCTGGTCGCCGCGGGCAGCTGGCGGTTCGTGTCGGTCCTGGACGTGCGGCTGAACATGCTCGACCGCACCGGGATGCCCGCGCGGGACCTGGTGCTGCACATCGGGTCCGCGGCCATCCCCGCGCGAGTCCAGTACCTGGGCCCGAATGTGGCCCGGCTCAGCCTGCAATCGCCGCTGCCGCTGCGGATCGGCGACTACGGCCTGCTGCACGACCCCACGCGCCACCAGGTGGTCGCGGGCGTGACCGTGCTCGACATCCTCCCGCCGGACCTGCAACGCGATGGGGCGGTGGTGGAACGCGCCGTGGAACTGTCCAAACGCGACATCACCACCGACGGCATGACCGAGCTGCGCCGCCGCGGGATGGTGCGCAAGGGCGACCTGATCGCGATGGGCTGCACGGTCCCGCGCGCGCCCGCGGTGGGCGAGTGGCTGTTCGACCCGGACCGGTTCCAGAAGCTGCGCAGCGCCCTGCTGGACGCGGTGAAGGACTACGCGGCCACCCACCCTGACGACCCGGCGATGCCCAAATCCGATGCCGCACAAGCGCTTGCGCTGCCGGACCGGCGCCTGGTCGAGCCGCTGGCCCGGGCCTCGCGCGGCCTGGGCATCCGGATGCTGGCCGGACGGCTGGTGCTGGGCCCGAAGGACGCGCTGGAGACGTTGTCCGAGGAGCTGGCGCTGGACCCGTTCGCCGCCCCGGAACAACCCCGCCTGGCCGAGCTCGGCCTGACCCCCAAGCGGCTCAACGCGGCCGTGGCGCGCGGGCACCTCATGCGCCTGGCGGATGGCGTCTATCTCCGCCCGGACGCGGTCGACCTGGCCAAGGCGGCCCTGCGGGACCTGCCCGAGCTGTTCACCGTCTCGCAGGTGCGGACCGCGCTCAAGACGAGTCGCCGAGTGGCTGTGCCACTGCTGGAACTGCTGGACGCCCAGGGGGTGACCGAGCGACTCGACGCCAGCCAACGACGGCTGAAGGGACAGCGGACGTGAAGGTCATCGAGGAGTGGACCGGCCTGGTCGCGGCTGATCTTGGCGTCCGGCCGGACGAACTGGACGCGGCGAGCATGCTCGCCATCGCCAGGCACGTGGCGCGGGACGTCTGTGGTGCCGCCGCGCCCTTGACCTTTTACCTGGTGGGAGTCGCCGTGGGCCGCGGCATGCGGCCGGCCGAGGCGGCCGCGCGGGTGTCCACGCTGGTGGAGCGCTGGCGCGGCTTCGACTGGCGCGACTGACCGAGCTTTTCCCACAGCGACGGCTCTGGACAAAGAGACAGGAACAGGTCCACTATGAAGTACATACGGTATGCAGTATGCGAGATGGCATTATGCAGTGCGGTAACCAGCGGATTCGAACCGAGGAGATGACCACAGATGGCACAAACGGCCCAGGCGGTGCCCGAGAACGCGAGCTCCCTCGAGGCAGCGAACGGCGCCGCTGAGCCCGAGGTGATCTCAGGTGGTCACCTCGTCGCCAAGGCGCTCAAAGCCGAAGGCGTGGACGTGATTTTCACGCTCTGCGGCGGGCACATCATCGACATCTACGACGGCTGCGTGGACGAGGGCATCGAGGTCGTCGACGTACGCCACGAGCAGGTCGCGGCGCACGCGGCCGACGGCTACGCCCGCATCACCGGCAAGCCCGGCTGCGCGGTCGTCACGGCCGGCCCCGGCACCACCGACGCGGTGACCGGTGTGGCCAACGCGCTGCGCGCGGAGAGCCCGATGCTGCTGATCGGCGGCCAGGGGGCGCTGAGCCAGCACAAGATGGGCTCGCTGCAGGACCTCCCGCACGTCGACATGATGAACCCGATCACCAAGTTCGCCGCGACCGTGCCGCACACCGAGCGCGTCGCCGACCTGGTGTCGATGGCCTTCCGCGAGTGCTTCAGCGGCGCGCCCGGCCCGTCGTTCCTGGAGATCCCGCGCGATGTGCTGGATGCGAAGGTGCCGCTGGCCAAGGCCCGCATCCCCGAGGCGGGCCGCTACCGCGCCTCGACCCGGTCCATCGGCGACCCGGCGGACATCGAGCGGCTGGCGGATCTCATCGTGCGGTCCGAGAAGCCGTGCGTGCTGCTGGGCAGCCAGGTCTGGACCACGCGCGGCAGCGACGACGCCATCGAGTTCGTCCGCTCGCTGAACATCCCCGCCTTCATGAACGGTTCCGGCCGCGGCACGCTGCCCCCGGGCGACCCGCACCACCTGCAGCTGGCCCGCCGCTACGCGTTCCAGAACGCCGACCTGATCATCATCGTCGGCACCCCGTTCGACTTCCGGATGGGTTACGGCAAGCGGCTTTCGCCCACCGCCACGGTCGTGCAGATCGACCTGGACTACCGCACGGTCGGCAAGAACCGGGACATCGACCTGGGCATCGTCGGCGACGCGGGCGCGGTGCTCGCGGCCGTCACCCAGGCCGCCTCGGGCCGTGTCTCCAACGGCGCCGCCAACCGCAAGTCCTGGCTGGAGGAGCTGCGTGGTGTCGAGGACGCGGCGTTCCAGAAGCGCCTGCCGCGCCAGCTGTCCGACGCCAGCCCGATCGACCCGTACCGCCTGGTGCACGAGATCAACGAGTTCCTCACCGAGGACTCCATCTACATCGGCGACGGCGGCGACATCGTCACCTTCTCCGGCCAGGTCGTGCAGCCCAAGTCGCCCGGCCACTGGATGGACCCGGGTCCACTGGGGACACTCGGCGTCGGCGTTCCCTTCGTCCTGGCGGCGAAGTACGCGCGCCCGGACAAGGAGGTCGTGGCCCTGTTCGGGGACGGCGCCTTCTCACTGACCGGCTGGGACTTCGAGACCCTGGTCCGGTTCAACCTGCCGTTCGTCGGCATCGTCGGCAACAACTCCTCGATGAACCAGATCCGCTACGGGCAGATCCAGAAGTACGGCGCCCCGCGCGGCCGCATCGGCAACACCCTCGGCGACGTCCGCTACGACGAGTTCGCCCGGATGCTCGGTGGCTATGGCGAGGAAGTGCGTGACCCCAAGGACATCGGGCCGGCCCTGCTGCGCGCCCGCGAGTCCGGCAAGCCGTCGCTGATCAACGTCTGGGTCGACCCGGAGGTCTACGCCCCGGGAACGATGAACCAGACCATGTACAAGTAGGAGGGCTTCTGATGGGCAAAGCACTGGAAGGCGTGCGCGTGCTGGACTTCACCCACGTCCAGTCCGGGCCCTCCGCCACCCAGATCCTGGCGTGGCTCGGCGCGGACGTGGTCAAGGTGGAGTCCCCGACCGGCGACATCACCCGCAAGCAGCTGCGGGACCTGCCGGACGTGGACAGCCTCTACTTCACGATGCTCAACTGCAACAAGCGGTCCATCACGCTGAACATGAAGAGCGAGCGCGGCAAGCAGCTGTTCGTCGACATGATCGGCAAGTTCGACGTCATGGTGGAGAACTTCGGCCCCGGCGCGGTGGACCGGATGGGCTTCCCCTGGGAGCGCCTGCAGGAGCTCAACCCGAGACTCATCTACGCCTCCATCAAGGGTTTCGGCGAAGGTCCTTACACGCACTACAAGGCGTACGAAGTCGTTGCTCAGGCCATGGGCGGCTCGATGAGCACCACCGGCTTCGAGGAGGGCCCGCCGCTGGCCACGGGCGCGCAGATCGGTGACTCCGGCACCGGGATGCACGCCGTGGCCGGCATTCTCGCCGCGCTGTTCCAGCGCGAGCACACCGGCCGCGGCCAGCGGGTGACCGATCTCCCGATGTACCGCCACCTCGCGGGCGT
>CBIMJO010000712.1:0-5645 GCA_966244135.1 uncultured Actinocrispum sp.
GCTCTCCACCGTCTGGCAGGACGTCGTGTACGCCGCCCGCGGCATGCGGCGCGCACAGATATTCTCGGCGGCCAGCCTCGCGTTCGGGCACGGCCTGCAGGACGCGCAGAAGAGCATGGGCGTGATCGTGCTGGCCCTGGTGATCACCGGTCACCAGAAGGACTACTCGGTGCCGTTCTGGGTGATCCTGTTGTGCGCCTTGGCCCTGGCGGCCGGCACCTACGCGGGCGGCCTGCGGATCATGCGGACCCTCGGCCGCCGGATCTTCCCGCTGACCCCGCCCTACGGGTTCAGCGCCGAGATCTCCGCCGCGTCGGTGCTGTACCTGACCGCTTTCGTGTTCGCCGCCCCGATCTCGACCACACACGTGATCACATCGGCGATCATGGGCGTGGGCGCCACCAGACGCCGCTCTGCCGTCCGATGGTCGGTCGCGGGCAACATCGTCACCGCCTGGGTGCTGACTTTGCCTGCCGCCGCGTCTGTGGCGGCGATCATCTACAGCATCACGCGGTTGTTCTGATGTACCGCACGAAGCCGGTCAGGATGGCCGCGCCCAGCATGATGTCGTTCCACAACGGACAGAACCGGTCCTGACCCGGGCGTGCCGCACAGATACAGCACTAGGTCGCCGTCAACCACCTGTCACCTCCCACGCCAGCCGCCCGGCGAAGTGCGCCGCAGGGGCGAAATCGGTGTCCGGCTCGGCGAAAACGGCCAGCGCGACCCCGTCCCGGATCGCCATCAACAGCAACAGCCCCTGGTCCATGGTGACGACAGTCCGGGTGACCGGCTCGGCGCGGAAGAACCGGGCGGCGCCACGGGCCACGCTTTGCAGCAGGGACACGACGGCGGCGGCCTCATCCGCGATGTCCGGCGGCAGCGGATCGGAGCACCCCAGCAACCGGCCGTCCGGACCGGCCACCACGGCGTGCGCGACTCCGGGCGTGGCCCGCACGAAAGACGTGATCAGCTCATTCATCGAACCCTCCTGGACCCCGGGAGAACCAGAACCGCACGCTAGCCCTGTCCCGTCGCAACGAGCCGACCCCTGTGATGGTTACCACCGGTAACTCAGGATTGTTGACGCGTTTCTTACGCGCGCTGAGCGAATTTCTTCCGCCATTTTCGGCCGCGAGGTTACCGCCAGGTAAAACGGGCCGCCGCGAGCAGGAGAAGTATTTTCTGCCGAGCGATCGAAACCGGGCGCTGCCAGCGGGTATCGGGACCGATATGCATGCGATGCGGCCAGCCGCGGCAGCGAGCTGAAATCGCCCATGCGCACAAGATGATCATTGCGAAGCCAGTCTAAACAGCTGTAAACATGTTCCGCCGTCCCATTACCGCCAACCAGCAACCTACTGGTCGGTAGGGAGAAATTCGGAGGGACGCCCGTCCGGGCCAACTAGGGCGATCGATTGCATTCGAACGGTCGCCGGAATGGACTTTCTCGATCAGGTGAGGCGGCTCACCGCGGCCGGATCGGCATTTACCTTCCCTTAACCCTCGGTGACCTTGCGCTCACGAGGTGGAGTCATAGCCTGGCGGAGCCGGGCCCGGCGGAGTCTCCGGCCCGAACCCAGGAAGGTCCCGAATCCATGCGAGATCCGTACCTTGGCCGCCGCGTGCCCGCCCGGCTCGCGACCGGCTTGGCCGCGGTCGCGGCGACCATCAGCGGGGTGGTCGTGGCGACCGCGCCGTTCAGCACCGCCGCACCAGCGGCCGCCCCACCGTCCAAACAGGACGCCTCGTTCCAGGCGGTGTGCACCTTCAGCCACCGCAACAACGACGACCCGATCGTCTTCCTCGACGAGCCGAACAAGTCGCACACGCACGACTTCTATGGCAACCCCACGACAGACGCCTTCTCGTCCACCTCGAGCCTGCGCAAGAGCGCACTGACCACCTGCAGCATCCCGTTCGACAAGTCCGCCTACTGGGTGGCGAACCTGCGCCGCGACGGCCGGCCGATCACCGCCGAACGCCTGGTCGCCACCTACCAGGCGAGGTTCAAGGACCGCTTGGAACCGTTCCCGCGTGGCCTGAAGATGGTGTCCGGCAACGCCATGGCCATGATGCCGCAACAGCTGTCCACGGTGGAGTGGAGCTGCAACGACGACGTCAGCCACGCCTCGCCGAGCGTGATCCCGTCCTGCCCGGACCCGGCCAAGCCGCTGACCATGACCGTGTGGTTCCCGGACTGCTGGAACGGCACGGATCTGGACAGCCCGAACCACATCAGCCACATGGAGTTCAGCTCCGGCGGCAGGTGCCCGGCCAGCCACCCGGTGCCCGTGCCGGGCCTGAAGGAAACGGTGTTCTGGCCGGACGAGAAGTCCGGCAGGGGCCTGACGCTCTCGGCGATGAACAGCACGCTGACCGGGCACGCGGACTTCATGAACGGCTGGGACGCGTTCGGCCAGGGCACGTTCGTCCGGATCTTCCTGGACCTGTTCAACAGCAACAACATCTTCGGCAGTGTGGTCAACCGCCCGCTGCGCACCGCGATCGGCGTGACCGCGGGCCCGCCCAACCGGCCCGAGCCTCGCCGCCCGGCCCCGGCGACGCCGGAGTCCACATCGGACGGCAACCCGCTCGCCGGCCTGCTGTCCGCCCTGTTCGGCAAGCACTGAAGGGGGACAGCGGTGAGAGTCGCCGTGATCGGAGCCGGGATAGCGGGCCTCTCGGCCGCGTACCGTCTGCGCGCCGACGCGGAGGTCACCTTGTTCGAGTCGGCCGCCCAAGCCGGAGGCCACGCACACACCATCGAGATCGACCACAACGGCACCGCGCTCGGGCTGGACACGGCGTTCATCGTCTACAACGAGCCGCACTATCCGTCGCTCACCAAGTTCTTCGCCGACCTCGGCGTGCCCACCAAGGCACATCCCGGCCGGTTCAGCTTCTTCGACCACGGCGGCCATGCATATGTCTCCGAGGACTTCGACCTGCCCGAACACGAAGTGGTGGAACGGTATCCGGCCGAGTTCGTGTCGTTGTGGCGCGAGGCTAGGCGGTTCCACCGCGAGTCCCCCAAGGACTTCATGCGCGGCCGGGCGGACCTGCCGCTCGCCGACTACCTGGACCGCAACAGGTACAGCGAATCGTTCCGCCACGGGTTCATCGTGCTGATCGCCACTGCGGCCTGGTCGGTCCCGGCCGAACGGATCTGGGAGATGCCCGCCTCAACGGTGATCGCGTTCTTCTTCGCCCACGGCGCCGAAGGACTCGGCGGCCGGACCGTGCCATGGCGGACGGTCGAGGGCGGCAGCATCACCTACGTCCGCGCGGTGTTGGACCGATTGCACGCAAACGCCTCCGTCCATCTGCGTACTGAAGTACTAGGCGTCCGCGAGGAAGCCGACGCCGTGGCGGTCAGAACCGCTGCCGGGGTTGAACGGTTCGACCAGGTCGTGCTCGCCACGCACGCGGACGACGCCCTCCGGCTCCTCGAACGTCCCACGCCACGGCAGCTCATGCTCGCCGCGATCGAGTACCACCCGACACGTGCGGTCCTGCACACCGACCCGACGATCATGCCCGCCAGCAGAACACACTGGCGCAGCTGGAACTACGGCCGCTCCCCGGGCTTGCGATCGTGGGTCGTCTACTACCTCAACCGACTGCAGGACTTCCCCTGTGAGAAGAACTTCTTCGTGTCGCTGGACTGTCCACTCCGGATTCGCGACGAGCACGTGATCGCGGACCTCCAGCACCGGCATCCGATCTTCACCACCGAAGTCCGTCGCCTGCAACGGGAGATCCACTCGGTGAACGAGGGCTCGCGGGTCAAGTTCGCCGGTTCCTACTTCCACTCCCGCCGGCTCGGGCCGGACATCGTCGGCTCGCACGAGTCGGCGTTCGACTCCGGCCAGGCGGCCGCCGACTCGGTTCTGTACAGAAAGGACAGTGATGACTGACCGCCGCACCGCCGCAGAAGTCCAGGACTGGCTGGTGGCCAAGATCGCCCACCGGCTGGCGGTCCCGCCGGAGCAGGTCGACGTCGACCAGTACTTCGACGAGTTCGCTCTGGACTCCACCGAGGCCCTGGTGCTGTCCGGGGAACTGGAGAGCTGGCTCGGCATCGAGCTGGAGACCACGGTGCTGTGGTACCACCCGACCATCGCCGACCTCTCGGCATGGATTGTGTCCACTCAGGAGCGTGCCGGTGCCCGCCACTGACACGGTCGTCATGGTCCACCCCGGCGCGTTGCCCGCATCCTGCTACGCGGGTCTCGCCGCGAAGGTGAACCTTCTGGTGATCGACCTGGAGCAGATCCCTTCGTACCGCGCGATGACGCTCCACGGTGACAGCCGCGGTGTGTCGGTGGCCTGGCTCGCCGAGCACGTCGCCGACCGCGTCACTCGCGTTTCCGAGCGATGGCTGATGGCCGGCTGGTCGCTCGGCGGCGTCATCGCGTACGCGGCCACCAGCCTGTTGCCCGACCATCGCCTGCCGCTGCATCTGGTCGCGCTGGACAGCATCGCGCCCGTTCCGGGAAACCAGCGGCGTGCCAGCGACTTCCCGCCCGAGGTGCTGGTCACCTGGTTCGCCGGGTATCTGGCCGCCAAACGGGGTGAGAGTCTGCCCGTTTATGTCCCTAGTGGACTGTCGGTTGAGCAAGGTCTGGAAGTTGTTCTGCGGGAGGCGATCCGGACTTGTTTGGTGTGGCCGGACGTCACGGTCGCCGGGATGCGCAAGCTGTTCGACGTCTACCTCGCCGGGCTGTTCCGCAACGTCGACCTGACCTCCGGCTACGACGCTCCGCCCGCACGGGTGCCGATGACGCTGGTCCGCCCGGCTTCCGGGCTGCTGACCACGCCCGGCGCCCTGGGCTGGCACCGATTGGCTCCCACGCTCACCGTCGAGCACTGCCCGGGCGACCACTACTCGATGGTCGGCGAGACCGACGTCATCGCAGGTGTGTTCCGCTCCCGTCTCGCCGGCCAGCTGATCTGAGGGGACCATTGTGGACAATCGGATCGCCGTCATCGGCCTTGGCGCGTTGTACCCGAAATCCCGGAATCTCCAAGAGTTCTGGAGAAACATCGTCGAGGCGCGTGACTGCATCGAGGACGTACCTGAGACACACTGGTCGATCGCGGACTACTACGACCCCGATCCGTCTGCGCCGGACAAGACGTACTGCAAACGCGGCGGATTCATCCCCACGGTCGACTTCGACCCGTTGGAGTTCGGGCTGCCGCCAAGCACTCTTGAGGTCACTGACGTGCTTCAGTTGCTGAGTCTGGTGGTGGCCAAGCAGGTTCTCGCCGACGCGGGCGCACCCGGGTCGAGCTGGTATGACCCATCTCGAACCGGCGTCGTCCTCGGCGTGACCGGCGCGAACTCACTCACCCAGCCTTTGGCGACCCGGCTGCAGACCCCAGTTCTCAAGCGGGTGCTGCACTCGTTCGGGATCAATGATGCCGGCGCGGAGGAGATCGCGGCCAGGTGGGTCAAGGCGTTCGCGCCGTGGGAGGAGAACTCGTTCCCCGGCATGCTGGGCAACGTCGTCGCCGGGCGGATCGCCAACCGGTTCGACCTCGGCGGCACCAACTGCACGGTGGATGCCGCCTGCGCGAGTTCGCTCGCCGCGGTGCGTCTGGCGGTGTCCGAACTGGTCAGTGGCCGGGCCGACCTG
>CBIMJO010000713.1:0-5644 GCA_966244135.1 uncultured Actinocrispum sp.
TGCCGTCGGCGGGCAGCTCCGGCTACCCGGTCGCGCCGCCGCGGTCGCACTCGCGATAGTCCTTTTCGTGGTCACGCGGGCAACCGGGACAAAGCGAGCCGCACCAGGCGCTCGGCGGCGTCGCAACCGGTAGCGGGACCGTCGGCCGGTCCGTTGCCGGACAGCGTGATCGACAGCACCGAAAGATCGGTCCGGTCCGGCTCGTCGGGTGGTTGCCGCAACGCGACCATCAGCTGGCAGGTGGCGCCCTGGGGACGCCGGATCGCGGCGCGGCCGTCGATGGAGCCAAGCTCCGGGAGCGTCCACAGTGTCGCGTTCGTGCCGCTGAGGAGCACGAACTTGTCCGGCTGGGCGGCCGTGCCGACGCTCCAGCCGCAGTTCCAGTCGGTCTTCTTGGCCTGGACGGCCTCGTCCTGCAACGCGGCGGACACCTCGGCCACGGTCAGCAGCGAGCACGCATCGGCGCTCGCGAACCTCTTCGGCGAGTTGGTCCGCATCTCGCCGAAGGCCGCGCCGGGCGAGTTCGTCCGCGGCACCCACGTGGCAGGCGCCGCAGCGGAAGGCGGCGCGGTGGGCGGAGCGGGAGCCGCTGGTGGGGGCGTCGTGCAGCCGGCGAGGACCAGCATGAGCGCGGGCAGGGCGCGGCGGACCATGGCGAGAAGCTATCGCCGAGGTCATAGCCGTCGCGCCGGAGCTGTCGCGATTGCGCCGAACGGACCTCAGTCGACCCGGCTGCCCTTGCCGAGCACGATCACGCCGCCGCTGCTGACCGTGTACTTCTCCCGGTCGGCCTCGATGTCCACGCCGATCTGGGCGCCATCGGCGACCATCACGTTCTTGTCCAGGATCGCCTTGCGGACGATGGCGCCCTTGCCGATGCGCACCCCCGGCAGCAGCACGCTGCCCTCCACGACGGCCCCGTCGTCGATCACGACGTCCGCGCTGACCACCGAGTCCTTCACCGCGGCCCCGGAGATGATCGTGCCCGGGCCGACGATCGACTCCACCGCCGAACCGGAGTTCACGAACTTCGCGGGCGGCAGCGGCGGCGTGGCGGTGCGGATCGGCCAGGCCATGTTGTAGAGGTTGAAGACGGGGTGGACGGACACGAGGTCCATGTGGGCGTCGTAGTAGGCGTCCAGGGTTCCCACGTCACGCCAGTAGCCGCGGTCGCGTTCGGTGGCGCCCGGCACGATGTTGTCGTCGAAGTCGTAGACGGCCGCGTTCCCGTCGTCGACGAGCATCGGGATGATGTCGCCGCCCATGTCGTGGTCCGAGTCGGGGTTGGCCGCGTCCGCGCGCAGGGCCTCGACGAGGACCTCGGTGCGGAAGATGTAGTTGCCCATCGAGGCGAACGTCACGTCCGGGTCGTCCGGCACGTGCGGCGGGTCCAGCGGCTTCTCCAGGAACCGGGTGATCCTGCCGGTGGCGTCCGAGTCGATGCAGCCGAACGCGCGCGCCTCCGCCCGCGGCACCCGGATGCCCGCGACGGTCACCCCGAGGCCGGAGTCGATGTGCTGGTCGACCATCTGCGACGGGTCCATCCGGTACACGTGGTCCGCGCCGAACACCGCGATGTGGTCCGGCCGCTCGTCGTTGACCAGGTTGAGCGACTGGAAGATGGCGTCCGCGCTGCCGGTGTACCAGCGCTTGCCGAGGCGCTGCTGGGCCGGGACGGGCGTGACGTACTCGCCGAGGATGTTCGACAGCCGCCAGGTCGTCGAGATGTGCCGGTCCAGCGAGTGCGACTTGTACTGGGTCAGCACGCACAGCTTGCGGAAACCGGCGTTGACCAGGTTGGACAGTACGAAGTCGACGAGCCGGTAGTTGCCGGCGAACGGGACGGCGGGCTTGGCTCTGTCGGCGGTCAGCGGCCAGAGCCGCTTGCCTTCCCCGCCCGCGAGCACGATTCCGAGGACAGAAGGCTGACCTTTCACACCTCGGCACACTAGTCGTGCGTCCGCGATCACTGCCAGGCCGAAATACCCGGCAAAGCCCGATTGCGTGATGTTCACCCGGGAGCAGCATCGCCGCCACCTCAGCAACTACGGTTACGACCTGTGCGAATCGGTCTGCTGACACGGGAGTACCCGCCGGAGGTCTACGGCGGCGCGGGTGTGCACGTGGGCTTCCTGGTACCCAGGTTGCGGGAACTGATCGAAGTGGACGTCCACGCGTTCGGGGCGCCGAGACCGGACGCGTTCTCCCATAACCCCGCGCCAGGGCTGGAACACGCCAACGCGGCGCTGCAGACGCTGTCGGTCGACCTGGCCATGACGGCCGCGACCGAGGATGCCGAGCTGCTGCACTCCCACACCTGGTACGCCAACATGGCCGGGCACCTGGGCAAGATCCTGCACGGTGTGCCGCACGTGATCACCGCGCATTCGCTCGAGCCGAGACGGCCGTGGAAGGCCGAGCAGCTCGGCGGCGGCTACCGGCTGTCCTCGTGGGTGGAGCGGACCGCGTACGAGGCGGCGGACGCGATCATCGCGGTGAGCGAGGGGATGCGGGCCGACGTGCTGGACTGCTACCCCGCGCTGGACCCGGCCAAGGTGCACGTCGTGCGCAACGGGATCGACTCGGCCGCGTACCACCCGGTGACCGAGACCGACGCGCTCGAGTCGTACGGCATCGACCCGGAGAAGCCGATCGTGGCGTTCGTCGGGCGGATCACCCGGCAGAAGGGGGTCGGCCACCTGATCGCCGCGGCGCACCGGCTGGACCCGGGCGCGCAGCTGGTGCTCTGCGCGGGTGCCCCGGACACGCCGGAGATCGCCGAGGAGACCCGCGCGGCCGTCGCCGAGCTGGCCGAGACGCGCGACGGGGTGTTCTGGATCCAGAAGATGCTGCAGCCGGCCGAGGTCCGGCAGGTGCTCAGCCACGCCACGGTGTTCGTCTGCCCGTCGGTCTACGAGCCGCTCGGCATCGTGAACCTGGAGGCCATGGCGTGCGGGACGGCGGTCGTCGCCTCGGATGTCGGCGGCATCCCCGAGGTCGTCGACCACGAGAACACCGGGCTGCTCGTGCACTACGACGAGCACAGCATCGAGGCCTACCGCGAGGGCCTGGCCGACGCGATCAACACGCTGCTGCGGGATCCGGCCAGGGCACAGGCGATGGGACAGGCCGGCCGGGACCGTGCGGTGAACGAGTTCGCCTGGTCGACGGTCGCCGCGCAAACTGTCGATATCTACAGGTTGGTCCTGCCTGAGAGCAATTTCAGTGAGTGAGGTGAAGTCTCGTGGTGTGAGGCGGATCTTCACCAGGTACACGATGGCGTCGCTGCTGGCGACGGGTATCAGCCAGGTCGTCCTCCTGGTCATGTACTGGACGTGGGAGAGCAACGCGATGACCGCCAGCACGGTCGCGTTCCTGGTCGGCGCCGTGCCGCACTTCTTCCTGATCCGGCACTGGGCGTGGGGCAACAAGGGCACTGAAGGGCGCACCACCGAGATCGTCGCCTACGTCGTGGTGACGGCCGCGGGTGGCGCGCTGTCGATCCTGATCACCACCGGGATGGACTGGGTGCTGGCGCCGTTGATCGACGACCGCGGCTGGCGGACCGTCGGCCTGGTGATCACCTACGTGGCCAGCGGCGCCCCGGTCTTCCTGCTCAAGTTCTTCGCGCTGGACAAGGTGTTCCGGCGGCCGGCCAGCAGGACGCCCAACGCCGCCAGCGCCAGCCAGGACACCGACACCAAGGCCAGTGAGGTCCAGCCCCACGCCGCGTAGATCGCTGTGCCCACGGTCCCGCCGACACACGCACCCGCGTAGTACGCGCCGGTGTACAGGCCGGAGGCAGGGCCCTTGTCCGGTGCGGCCAGGTTCACCCACCCGCCCGCGGCCGCGTGCGCCGCGAAGAACCCCGTCGTGATCAACGCGAAGCCCACCGCGATGACAACCACCGAGTCGGAAATCGTGACCAGCACGCCTGAAGCCATCACACCGAGCCCACCAAAAAGGACATAGCGCTTGGCGGTCAGGCGCCCGGACACCGCCGAGGACACCCCACCGATCGCGTATGACAGGAACACCAGCGACGCCAGCTGGGGGCTCAGCTCCAACGGCGGCGCGGCGAGCCGGAACCCGATCGAGTTGTACAGCGCCACGAACGACCCCATCCCGAGCGCCGCGACCGCGTAGAGCGCCAGCAGGATCGGTTTGTTCACCGCGGGCCGCAGCCGGATGCCTTGGCGTTCCGGCCGCGGATCGCCCTTGGGCAGCGTGCGGATCAGCACGATCGTGGCCAGCGCGGCCAGCACCGCGACGATCCCGAGGCCCTCCCGCCAGCTGCCGGTCTGCCCGGCCACCAGCCGGCCGGTCATCCCGCCGAACGTGTTCCCGGCGATCAGCATGCCAATGGCGTGGATTTTGTTTTGCTCGGCGAGGTACGCCATGGCGACCGCGGGAAATCCGGCGAGCGCGAGCCCTTGCACCGCCCTAACCGCGACGAGCGCCCCGAACGACGGCAGCACCGGTATGACCAGACCGAGCAGCGCGGCAATCACAACGGACATAAGCACGACCGGCCGACGGCCGGTGATTTCCGACAGCAGGGAAAGCGGAATCACACCGAGCGCGAGCGCACCGGTCGCGACTCCTACGGCAAGCGAAGCCTGGTCCGGCGAAATCCCATAGTCCGCGGCGAGATGCGGCAGAACCGGTTGCGGCGCGTACAGCAGGGCAAAACTCGCGAGTCCGCCCGCGGCGACACCAACGGTTATCCGGTCCACGAAAGTTCACGCTAGGCCGGTGGAATTCATACGTCCAATACGGCACGATGAGGTTATTGATACGCCATCGCATGAGTCGGAATGGCTGGCCGCGTCGATCGCGCCGCGGCTGGCCATGCTGCGCGCGCTCGCCGTCGAGGGGACGATCACCCGCGCGGCCGAACGCCTGGGCGTGCCGCAGCCGACCGTGAGCCGGTGGCTGGTGGCCCTGGGCGAGGAGGTCGGATCGCCGCTGGTGGTCAAGGACGGGCGCGGGGTGCGGCTGACCCGCGCGGGGGTGCTGCTGGTCGAGGCGGCGACGTCGGCGATGGGCGCGCTGGAGGCGGGCACCCGGCGGGTCACCGAGGAGGTCGACCCCGAGTGCGGCCGGGTGGTGCTGGGGTTCCTGCACATGCTCGGCCGGTCGCTGGTGCCCGAGCTAGTCGGGGCGTTCCGGTCGCACCACCCGCACGTGCGGTTCCGGCTGGTGCAGTCCAGCCGCAACGAGATCGTCGACCTGCTCCGCAGCGGCGAGGTCGACCTCGGCTTCTTCGGCCCGCCGCCGGACGACCCGGTGCTGGCCTGGGAACCGTTGCAGCGCCAGGAGCTCAAGCTGATCCTGCCGGCCGGGCACCGGCTGGCCGGCCGGGCCAAGGTGCGCATCGCCGAGCTGGCCGACGAGGACTTCATCGGCCTGGAGCAGGGGTTCGGGCTGCGCCAGCTGACCGACGAGCTGTGCGCGGCAGCCGGGTTCACGCCGCGGATCACGTTCGAGGGGCAGGAAAGCGACACCGTGCGCGGCCTGGTCGCCGCCGACCTCGGCGTCGCCCTGCTGCCCGTGGCCGAGCACCCGACACCCGGCCTCGTCGAGATCCCGGTGACCCCGAAGGCCGCCCGCCTGGTCGCCCTCGCCTGGCCCGCCCACGACC
>CBIMJO010000714.1:0-5643 GCA_966244135.1 uncultured Actinocrispum sp.
AACGCCTCGCCGCCGCCAACAAACGCAGCGGCCGGAAGAACACGAGGAACTCGGTGACGAGGACCTCGTGCCGCTCCAGCGCGGCGAAATGACCTCCGCGATCGAACTTCGTGTACCGGGTCAGGTTGTAGCAGCGCCGCAGCCACTCCTCCGGCGGCGTCACGTTGTCCTTCGGGAAACACGCGTACCCGGTAGGCGTGTCGATATAGCCCGGGTCGTTCATGCCGAACAACCCCGAACTGCGCGCGGCCTCGTAGTACAGGCGGGCGGAGGTGGCGATCGAGTTGGTCAGCCAGTAGAGGGTGATGTCGGTGAGCAGCTCGTCCTTGCTGAACACCGACTCGACGTCCCCGCCGCAGTCGCTCCACGCCCGGAACTTGTCCACGATCCACGCGGCCAGCCCCACTGGGGAGTCGGACAGCCCCGCCGCGAGAGTCGCCGGCTCGCTGCTCATGACCTGGGCATACCCGCCGTGCTCGCCGACGAACCGGTGCACGCTCGCCTGGAACGCCTCCTCCGCGGGCGTGAGCGGGCTCTCGTCCAGCACTGGCGTCGCGCCGATCAGGTTCAGATGGATACCCGCCACGTCGTGCTGGCGTGCCATGCTGCTGACGATCTGCCCACCCCAGTCGCCGCCCTGCGCGCCATAGCGCTCATACCCGAGCACCTCGGTCATCAGCCGAGCGAACAGGGTGGCCACCGCCTGCGGGTTCATCCCGGGCGTGCCGGGATGCGGCGAGAAGCCGTAGCCGGGGATGCTGGGCGCGATCACGTCGAACGCGTCGGCCGGGTCCCCGCCGTGCGCCGCCGGATCGGTCAGCGGCCCGATGATCTTGTGCACCTCCCAGAACGAGCCCGGCCAGCCGTGCGAGAACAGCAGCGGGAACGGCTTCGGCCCCACTCCCGTGGCGTGCACGAAATGCAGGGTCGTGCCGCCGACCTCGGCGAGGAACTGGGGGAGCGCGTTGAGCCGCTGCTCGGCCAGGCTCCAGTCGAACTCGGTACGCCAGTACCGCACGAGCTCGGCGAGGTAACCGGGCGGCGTACCTAGTGTCCAGTCCTCTTCGGACAGTGCGAACCTGGTCCTGGTCAGCCGTTCCCGCAGGTCGATCAGCTGCTCTGGACTGGTTTCGCTGCGGAACGGGCGGATCTGCGCCACGACTGTCTCCTTCGGATTCGAGTGATCTCGTCTCCGAGCGTGACAGCGCCGCGGACCGGCGGCTGGCAGGAAAACGACTTCAGTCCCGCCCGGTGCCCGAGTACACCACCGGCCGGTCCGCCCACGCCGTGGGGGAGTCGAGCACCTCGGGCGGGCCAGCGCAGATGACGTACCGGCCAGGGGTGATCGTCGAGTAGCGGCCGTAGAGTGCGGCCACACAGTCGTTGTGCAACTGCTTCGGTGACACCGGCTCGTCCGGTGCGACATACGCGACCAGCTCACCGTCCACAAAGAACACGCTGCTGGCCGCTCCGGGTAGCACATCCGCCAGCAACCGCTGCACAGCGGACAATTCCACCCAGCCGTACTCGTGCTGAACCCACCCATCGCCGCGCTCGACCGGGACGACGCCGGTGATGGCGGACACCTCACTGATCGGCACCGGCCCCGCCGCGGAGGCGACCACCAGCGCCTCCAAACCCCGCAGCACACCCTCGATTTCGGCCTCCGGCAGGTACCGGGTGTCGCCGTAGAGCGCGACCTGCAGGTGGCTGCCCGCGCTGATCACCGTGAACAGGCACGCCACCGGGTAGAACGTCTCCGGCAGCCACACGAACTGGCTGTCCTGCCCCGGGTCGGTGTCCGCATCGGACCGGATCGTCCGGTCTTCGATGGCCGCGCCGACATCGTTGACCACACAGTCGCGGTGGAACCGGGTGCCGCGGTCGGTGGCGATCGCGTCCAGGACCGGCCACAGCCCCTTGGCGTCGAACTTCCCGTACCGGTACGAGTTCATCGTGGCCAGCCGGACCGCGCGGATGGTGTCGTCCACAGTGGAGTCACCCAAGTCGAACGGGATGAGCGCGTCCTGCGCGACCGTGCCGACGTACGCAGCCATTTCCGGGCGGAACCGGTTGGCGCACATGGACACCACCGCTGCCGCCGAGGTGCCGGCCCGGATCGCCAGCAGCGTCGCCGCCATGGCCAGCAGCACCGTGGAGTGGCTGACCCCGGTGCGTTCCACCGTCGCAGGCAACGCCAGCCCGGCCGACCGGGACGCGAAGTAGGCTTCCCTCGACCCTTGTTCGCCCTGGGCAGGCATCGCGAACATGCTCTGCGGCAGACGGCGCAACTGCGTGTCCCAGTACCGCAACGCCGACGCGGCCCGGCGCCGGGCGGGCGGTTCGGCCTCTTGCGCGGCGACATCCAGCGGCTGCGGCACAGCAGGCCCGACGACCCGCGCCGACGGATCGTCCAGCATCACCGCGAACTGCCCGGCGAGCAACTCCATGCTGGCGAAGTCGGCCGCCAGATGGGACAACGCGAGCGCGACCAGATAGGGCACGCCGTCGCGGGTCGCGATCGACACCCGGAACGGCAGATCGCGGCCGAAGTTGAACCGGGCCGCCATGATCCGCTCACGCAGCACAGACTCCGCGTTCTCGCCCAGCTCGCGCACGTCGGCCACCAGCGTGCCCGACCCGATCACATGCTGTGCCGCGGGCGGCCCCGGCTGGATGGTCGTGCGCAGGCTCTCGTGCCGGGCCAGCAGAACAGCGACCGAGGCGCGGATGTCGGCCAGGCCGCGGCCCGGCGGCACCGGGACGAACCGGCACAGGATGTCCGACCGCTCCTGCTCCTGCTCGCCGATCCACTCCAGCACGTTCGCCTGGCCGAGGGTGACCGGGCCGCTGGCCGCCCGGTGACCTGCGAAGTCCACCTCGAGTTGTCCCATGGCCGCACGCTAACCACCCGGGGTACCGCGAGCATGGGGTGAAACCCTTGGTCGGTCACCGGTTTTCCACCCGCGGTGTGGACCGGCCGTGCAGCTCGCCGACACCATCGAGCACCGTGAGCACACCTCTGACGCTGCACCGCCACGCTGCCGCCGACGCCCGTGAAATGCTCGACGAGGCCGTCGCCGTGCACCAGGAGATCTACGCCGGCCAGGGCGTCCCGTACTTCTCGGCCGACCGGTTCCGCGACCGGCTCGCGGTGGCGCTGCAGCAGCCCGCGTTCGAACTGATCGCCGCCTACGACCAGGACCGGGTCACCGGCTACCTCTACGGGTTCGCGCTGCCGCGCTGGACCCGATGGTGGACGCCATTCGCCGGCGTGCTGCCCGACGAGCTGACCAGGGAGACCGGCGACCGCACGGTGTTCATCCAGGAGATCATGGTCCGTGCGCCCTGGCGGGGCCGGGGTATCGCCCGCCGCCTGCATGACGCGTTCCTCGCCGCACGCGCCGAACAACGCGGCCTGATCTGCGTCGAGCCGGACAACGAACCCGCCCGCCCGGCCTACCTGCGCTGGGGCTGGCGGTCGCTGGGCACCACCACGTTCGACCCGGCCGGGCCGGTGTTCGACTGCCTGGTCAAGACCCTTGCCCACGACGAACAGGGGTGCCCATAGGGGTTTGCCCGCATGCTCGCCGGGCCGGGGATCCCTAGCGTCGACCGCCATGCGAGCCACAACCCTGGAGCGGGTCGAGGCGTTCCTGCCGGACCGATCCGTGCCGATCGAGCACCTCGGCGACTCGCTGGGACTGCACAAGTACGTGGTACGGATGTTCCGCAACATCCACGGGTTCGACCGGGTGCACGACGACCCGGCGCTGGACCTGTTCGGCCTGGTGGCCGCTGCGGGCGAACGGGTGGTGCGTGCGCTGCCAGACCCCGGGGTGATCCGGTACCTGCTGTTCGCGCACACCGTCCTGGACGTCACCCCGTCGCACATCGACGCCGCCGACGTGCTGCGCCAGGCACTGGGCCTGGCCGCCGACGTCGAAGCGTTCGGGGTGAGCCACCAGCACTGCGCGAGCGGGCTCGCCGCCATCGACATCGCCGGGGAACTGCTGCGCGCCGACGGCGACCCGGTGGCTCGCGCCTTGGTGCTGACCGGGGAGAAACCCGTCACCGCACGGTTCCGGGTGGTCAACAACACGACCATCCTCGGTGAGGCGTCAACCGCGTGCCTGGTCAGCGCGGGCGGCGACGGGGACATCATGCGCTCGTACGCCACCAAGACCCAGGTGCTGTTCTCCGATGGCGTGTACCTCGCCGAGGACCGGGTGCAGGAGTTCCACGACAACTACACCCCGTTCCTGATCGAGACGGTCCAGCGCGCGGTCGAACGCGCCGGGGTGACACTGGACGACATCACCCTCCTGGTGCCGCACAACGTGAGCCGGCTGCTGTGGCTGCGCACGTTGGAGGAGCTGAAGTTCGACCGCTCCCGCGCCTACTTCGACAACATCCCCCGCTACAGCCACTGCTGCTGCGCCGACCCGTTCCTGAACTACACCACGCTGCGCCGCGAGGGCCGGCTGATCCAAGGCGGCCTATACCTGCTGACCTCGGTCGGCATGGGCGCCACCTACTCGGCGATGGTGGTCGAGCACACCGGAGAGGGCTCATGACCGAATACCCCATCACCGAATACCTCAGCGCCATCAAGTCCGCCCTGACCGGGTCCCCGGACACGCCCCTTGTGCTGGTGTGCAACTTCGAGGCCGAGGCGCAGTGGGCCCGCCGGCACGTCGGGCTGCCCGGCGTCGGGTTCTCCGCGTCCACCGACATGGTGCACCGGATGGAGGAACTCGGTGTCCTGCTGGCCGGCCCCGGCGACACACTGGTCCTGTCCTACGATCTCGACCCGGATTTCCGCTCCTACATCACGGAACTGGGCTTCGAACCACCTGAGATCGTGGTTCCGTCCAATGTCCGGCCGGGACGGTCCACAACGGACAACGCGATCGCCTCACCCGACACCGTCGACCGGCTCACCCGCACCGGCGGGACGCTGCTGCCGATGGGCACCTCCGAGGCCGAACAGAAACTCGCCGCCGAGACGGGCCTGCCGTTGGCGGTGCCGGGCGCCGAGGTGTTCGAACGGGTCAACAGCAAGATCTACGGCCGCCGTCTGGTCGAGGCGAGCGGGCTG
The DNA here is from genome assembly GCA_966244135.1 of uncultured Actinocrispum sp. Classification (GTDB taxonomy): domain Bacteria; phylum Actinomycetota; class Actinomycetes; order Mycobacteriales; family Pseudonocardiaceae; genus Kibdelosporangium. Next base: position 5,102 of record CBIMJO010000714.1, read on the forward strand.
CGCCCCGTCCCCGGCTACTGCTGTGAGACCGCCGACGAGTTCCTCGCCGTGCTCGACACCTACGAAGATGGCACGACCCTGGTGGTAAAGGACGCCTATGGGGTGTCCGGCAAGGGCCTCGTGGTGCTGAACAGCCAAGCCAAAGTAGACGGTCTGGCCAAGCTGGTCCGCCGCCGCACCGCCAAAACCGGCGACTCCCGCCTGCACGTGGTCGTCGAGCACTGGCTGCCCAAGCGGTTCGACCTCAACTACCAGCTCACCGTCGCCCGCGACGGCACGATCACCTACGACTTCGTCAAACAGGCCCTCACCGAGGGCGGTGTCCACAAGGGACACTTGATGCCGGTCGACCTGCCCGCCCACCAGCACGAAGAACTCCGCGAAGCCGTCGCAGCGGTCGGCACGCGCCTGTTCGCTGACGGGTTCCACGGGGTCGCCGGCGTCGACGCGATCCTCGGCGAGGACGGCGTGCTCTACCCGGTCCTGGAGATCAACGCCCGGCTGAACATGTCGACCTACCAGGGCGGCGTCACCGAACGCCT